>CAZQDO010000107.1:0-14261 GCA_964592085.1 uncultured Anaerolineae bacterium
CACCGACACCTGGGAGCGAAAGGCCGACATACCTCAGGGTGTGTTCGCTGGCGGCGCGCTGGTATGGGCAGAGAATGGGTTCTATGCCCTGCCCGGAGACTACACCAATGCCTTCTACCGCTATGATCCACAGGCCAACACCTGGGCCGCCCTGGCAGATACGCCGGGCAGCGTGGGCAATGGCGGGTCGCTGACCTGGGATGGGGGGCGGTACCTCTACGCCCTCCGTGGATGGAGGACAACGGACTTCTATCGTTACGATCTACAGGCCAACATCTGGGAGACGCTGGCAGCGGTATCGGGTGCTGTCGAGGAAGGGGGGGCGCTGGCCTGGCTCGGCGGAGGACTCTACGCCACGCGCGGCGATGCAACGACCGACTTCTGGCGCTACGACACGGGCCAGTTCATCATCCAGCCCCAGGCCGTGGATCGGCTAGGCAATGTAGATTATGGCGAAGAGCGGACGGTCACAGTATCTTTGCCAGATCTGGAGAACATCATCGAGAACTACACTGACGGCGACATCTCCACCCAGGAGATCCCCCTACCCGGCGGCACGGCGGTGGCGTCGGCAGGCATCACCGAGCTTTCCTTGAAGCATGTGCGCCTCGAAACTGGCCTGGGAGGGACCTGTTGGGCGCACCCGTCTGGCAACCCCACCCGCTATCGCTGGGCCTTCGATAAGGACTTCCCCGGCTGGCCCGATCCCTGGCCAGATGGCACTTACAACGTCACCGCTGGGGTGAAGGGCACCACCAATGCCGAGCTCGTGTCCGACCCGATATTCATCATCGTAGACACCACGCCGCCTACAGCCAGCTTCACCAGCCCGGCCGACGGCGCCGTCATCACCGCCACTGGCCCCATCAACATCATCGGTACGGCCAGCGACGCTACCTCCGGCTTGGAGCGCGTCCGCTTCAGCCCCGACGACACCGCTTCTTGGCGTGAGACATCCCTCCAGGACGGCAACTGGCAGGCTACCTGGGACGTACCGACGGGCCTCAATGGCACGACCCGCCGCCTGGTGGTCGAGGCCACCGACCGGGGCGGCCTGACCACGCGCCAGACCATCGCCGTGACGGTGGACAACGTTCTGCCGGGCGGCTTCACGCCAGTCACCTTCAGCCCTGAGGAGGGCAATCACACCCTTGAGGGCGTCCAGTTCCAGGCTACCTGGCCCGCTCCCAGCGACGGTAGCGGCATCGCCGGCGTGTACGCCGCCCTCGACCAGACCGCCGACACCCTGCCCACGCAGCCGGTGGCGGGCAACGCCTTCCAGACTGCCTTCTCCGGAATGGGCACCTACTACTTCCACTTGCTGGTGGAAGATAACGCTGGCAACCGGGCGGTGCGCCACTATGGGCCGTGGCACGTGGAAACCTCAGGCACTCCCCCCGCTTCCTCCATCATCGTGGACGGCGTGCTGGACATCGAGCGCAGCGAGTGGCTGCCCGATACCGAGCGGCTGGGCCAGGATGACCGCTCCGGCCAGCCGCAGGAGCTGTTCATCTCCTGGGATGCCGATGAGGTGTTCCTCGGCTGGCAGGGAGCCGACCCGGGTGTGGACGGCGATCTTCTCTGGTACTTCGACACCAGCCCCGGAGGAGTTTCCGATTCGCAGTTGGGCAACCGGCAATCGGCAATCGAAAATCGAAAGTCAATCACCCTCTGGGACCTGGAATTTGAACGCATGGGTGTCGTGGATTGGACGCTGCCCTTCGAGGCTGATGCTTACTTCTTCTTCCGTGGGGACGGCAGCTTTGGCCTGTTCCGCTGGGATGGCAGCACGTGGCAAGAGGTCACTGATGAACGGGTTCTCGCCGTGCACGGGCCTGAGAACGACACCGAGGCGGCCATCCCCTTCGATCTGCTGGGCGTGGGCGGGGCCGTGCAGATGCTGGCCCTGGCGCAGCGACCAGCCGATGGCCCCGTCTGGGCCGTGCTGCCGGACACCAACCCGCTGGCCGGGCCGTGGACGACGGCCTACGCCTGGACGGGCTGGACCCAGGACGTGATCCCCAACGCCGGGCAGCCAGACGCGGACCTGACCTGGCTGCACCTATCTAGCCCACAGCCCTCTGGCCTCTACCTGCCCGTGAGCGGCATCATCACCTACAACCTGCTGGCCGGCAACGCCGCCACCCACGCGGCCAACGAGGCGCAACTGACCCTGACGGGTGAGGGCGTGATCTTCGAGACCTTCAGCGGTCCAGGCACCTGCACCGACTGCCCGCCCGGCGGCGACGCCTGGACGGTGGACCTGGGCACGCTGCCCGCACGAGGTCAGGTTGCCATCACCGTGACAGCCCGGACGCTGGACACCGGTGGGGCGACGTCGCCGGTGACGACGACGGGCCACCTCGCAGCTACCCTGTCCGACGCTGAACCTGGGGACAACACTCGCTCCCTGAGCCACCTGGTAGATGGGACGCCGCCGACGGTGACGATCATCGAGCCGGAGGACGGCGGCACCACCCAGCCTGGCCGGCAGGGAGTGATCGGCGTGGCCCAGGCAGGGCGCGGCGCGCCGGTGGCCCTGGTCGAATTCAGCACCGATGGTACCGCCTGGCAGCCGGCTGACGGCACGGTGGTCTGGCTGGCTGAGATAGACGTGCCCGCCCAGGAGACGCTGACCTTCTATGTCCGAGCGACGGACGAGGCTGGCAACGTCGGCCCGGTCACCACGGCGACCTTTACCGCTGACGACGTGGCACCAGTGGCGGCCATCACCCCGCCGGAGGGAGCCGTGGGTGGCGAGGAAGTCCAGCTCACCGGCACAGCCCACGATCCCTTCCCGGAGGGCGGCCTGCTGCAGGACGTGGAGGTGCGGATGGACGACGGGCCGTGGACGCCGGTGGATAGCCTGATGGAAGCGGACGGCGACTACACCTGGCGCTTCGACTGGTCGCTGCCCAAAGGCGAGGAAGCGGTCGTGCACAGCGTCCAGGTCCGGGCGATGGACGCCGCGGGCAACGTGGGCGAGTCGGAGCCGGTGGAGATTGCCGTGGACACGATGGGGCCGCGCAGCGAGATCGCCTACCCGACCGATGGCATGTGGCTGGAGCCGGGCGCGACGCAGGTGGTCGTCTGGGGCTGGAGCGAGGACGGCGTCGGCGTGGATCGCGTCGAGGTCAGCCTGGACGGCGGCCTCACCTGGGCCGAGGCCATGCTGGCGGATGGAGCCGAGAAGTTGCTGTCGGGGAAGCTGCAGACCCCAGTGCCTCAACTCGAAACCCAGAACCCAGAACCCGAAACAGTCACGCTGTGGGCCTTCGCCGGCGCGCTGCCCCAGGATGAGGCGGAGTACTTCATCCGCGCCCAGGGCGTGGACCTGGCTGGCAACGTGGAAGCGCCAGGGCCGAGAGTGGCGGTGAATCAGGTTGTGTCTTGCATCTGGCTGCCGTTGGTAGTGAAGTGACGAGTCAGCGAGTCAATGAGTGAATGAGCAAAGGAGAGAACTCATGAAAGCCAAATTGCTCTTCTGGCTGCTGATGGCGCTGGCTTTGGGCGTGGCTCTGGCAGTCCGTGTGCTAACACCGACGCCAACCCCAACGGTCGTGCCACCAACCCCCTCCACTCAGGCCACCCTCCTGGTCTACAACACCGTCGAGCGGCTGCTGGCCGGTGACCTGCTGCACACAGTGACCATCAGCGATGTCCAGACCGACCTTGCTGACTACCCGCACGACTGGCCCTTGGTCGGCGTGGGGACCACCAACTGGATCGGCCGCAACGGCGAGACGATGCCCGACGGCACCGCCAGCCACCTGCGCTTCTGGTGGGCTGATCCCAGCTCGCTCACCCAGGCCGATGTGAGAGACATGGCCGACCCCAATGTCACCACAACCCTCGGCCACGACGTCCGCTTTCCTTTCCTGGGGCTGGCCATCGGCAACCCGGAGACAGCCACCACGTGGACGCTTCAGGACGTAGAGAACGTCCACGCCTGGTTGGAGGAGGAGTTGGACGCCAGCGACGTTGACCTGGCCGGAGTGCAACTGCGCGGCCAGTTCGGGCCGGTGAATACCACCGTGGCCTACAACATCCCGCTGACTGGACTCGATCTCAGCGGCGGATACGTGGGCGAGGATCACTTCCGCTTCGGCGAATACATCACCGCCACCTGGACGATGAACGGTCTCTACGCCGCTGATGCGGCGATGCAGCCAGTCATCTCCACCGCCGGCCATCCGTTGCACCTGCACGGCTATCAGCCGGACACGATGTTGGGCGGGCACGTGGGCAGTGCATCGGCCATCAGCGTCACCGCCACCATCTGGCCGCTGAGCCAGGTCATCACCCGAAGCGGGGAATTGAGTCCGGCAGTTTTCTATGAGTAAAGGAGACAAACCATGAAAACGAGAGTCCTTCTTCTGACCGCTGTCTTGGTCTTGTGCCTCGGTTTTATCCAGGGTCCTGCCTGGAGCCAAACGACCTCCGATTATGAAGACATTCCACAGTACGCAACACGCGATACGCACCACGACACCTGGCGTTTAGCGGTTGGTTCTCAGGAGGTGACGTGGAGCGCCCCTCAGGGGGTCCGCTTCGCCTCGCCCGTCTATTGGGAGGATGTGGGGTCGCGGCCAATGATATGGACGCAGAGCAGCGACTCCGACAAGCCTGTGGAGGTTTTCCTGAGACCCTCGCCCGATGCCCAGGTGGACGTCATCGTCCAGCTCAGCGATGAGCCGGTCTTGGCCGCTCGACGACGGCTGCAACAAGAGGGTCACCTGACCGCCTCGGCCTTGCATGATCAGCGGGCCGAACTGCTGGCCACTCAGACCCACTTTCTGGACGATTTGCAGGCTGACGGTATCCAGGCCCAGGTCAGCTACCAGTATATCACACTGATCAACGGCTTGGCCCTCACCTTGCCGCAGGCGGACGTGGACCGCCTTTCCGAGATGCCCGGCGTGCGCGGCGTCTTCCCCGACTACCGGCTGCACGCCAGCCAGCCGCCCAACGTGGAACAGATTGGCGCCCCGACGGTCTGGGCCATGGCAGACTCACAGGGGCGACCGGTGCGCGGGGCCGGGATGCGGGTGGCAGTCATTGACACGGGGATAGACTACACCCACGCCGATCTGGGCGGCTGCTTCGGAGATGGCTGCAAGGTGGTGGGCGGCTACGATCTGGCCAACGATGATGCCGACCCCTTCGACGACCACGGGCACGGCACCCATGTGGCCGGCATCGTCGCTGCCAATGGAGATCTGCTGGGAGTGGCTCCGGAGGCTCAGCTTTTGGCTTACAAGGTTCTGGACGACTCCGGATGGGGGGAGGATTCCGATCTCATCGCTGCTCTGGAGATGGCGGTGGATCCCGACGGCGATCCCACCACCGACGACGGCGCCCACGTCATCAATCTGAGCCTGGGCGGGCCGGGCAGTCCCTTTGACCCGGCGAGTCAGGCGGTGGACGCGGCGGTAGAGGCGGGGGTTGTGGTGGCCGTCGCCGCCGGCAACAGCGGCCGAGATGGCTGGCAGTCGGTGGAATCGCCGGGCACTGCAGCCCGGGCCATCACCGTAGGCGCGGTGGACAGCGAGGACGCCCTGGCAAAATTCAGCTCCCTGGGGCCTGTCCCGCAGAACTGGAGCATCAAGCCCGACCTGCTGGCCCCCGGCGTGGAGATCACCTCGACCGTACCCACTTCCGGCGAAGTGAGCGATCCGACGGGCTACCTGGCCATTGGCGGAACCAGCATGGCCGCCCCTCACGTGGCCGGCGCGGCAGCCCTGCTGCGGCAACTGCACCCGGGCTGGACGCCGGACCAGGTGAAGGGCGCGCTGATGGGCACGGCGCTGGACCTTGACCTCTCCGCCTTTGCTCAGGGCGCTGGTCGGGCCCAGGTGGACCGGGCGGCTACCGCTCCGGCGGCCTTCACCCCGGCCAGCATCAGCCTGGGTCTCGACGACCTCACCCAAAGCCTCTGGTCTCCCAGCCACATCCTCCACCTGACCAACTTCGCCACCGAGACGACCACCTACACCCTGCGGTTAGAGGGCGACCTGCCCGATGGCGTGGACGCTCTGTTCCAGCCTGGCGTGTTGACCCTGGCGCCGGGAGAGACGGGGGACTTCCTCCTCACCCTGACGGTGGACAACGGGCGGGTGCCCAACGCCGTCGAGCCTCCCAACGCCTACGAAGGCTGGCTCGTGGCCGAGGGCGGGAGTCAGGACGTGCGGGCTCCCCTCGCTTTTATTAAGAGTCCCTTGCTGGAGCTGGAGTTCGACGACCCGCCAGCCTACATGGTCGTCCACGACGGCGACCAGCATTTCTGGTGGGGATCGCCTGAATGGGACGGTGAGAAGGGGCCGATGGACTTTCTTGTGCCGGCGGGCACGTATGACATCGCCGCCCTCTGGTGGCCGTTCTCGGTCTACGGTGTGGTGCGCGACGGCGTCACGGTGGAAACGGTCACCTCCGTACGTTTAGACCCTGCCCAGGCGGTACATCGCTTCGAGATTGAGCCTACCGGTATCACCGGCGATGCGGTGCCGCTGAATTGGGCCTTCTTTGGCTTTTCCATCCCTCAACTGGGGCTTTCTTTTTCCGGGACGGGTGGATATAATGACGACGCCCCTTCGACGGCCTACTTCTCGGACATGAGCCCGGACTACTGGTGGGATCAGGCCCTGGTCCATTGGAAAGAGGAAGATGAATCAGAGGCCAAATACATCTTCAGGGGTGGATTCCGAGGGATCTGGGACGACGTTCAGATCGAGAACCCTCCTGAGAATCTGGTGCCCATGCGCTACGTCCTGCGCCTGGAATCTGAGATCGAGCAGGCGCAGCTCACCGAGGGCATCTGCGATTTCATGCCCACGGGTGGCAGCGGGTGCCTCTCGTCGAAACTTGACGCCCAACCTGGCATGGTGCGGCAGGTGTACCACGCTCCCTGGCCGGTGTCTGATTCCCTGTTCGGTCTGGCAAGCTGGACGCTGAGCGCGCCCGAAATGGTGTTCGCCTCTCCCTACTACACGGCCCGATTCCCAGGAAATGTCGTGGCCCTGGACCGGGACGATCCCACGCTGACGATGGCCGACATCCCTGCCGGGACCACGCCCCTGGGTCTGGGGCCGGCGGTGTGGCGGGCCGGGTTCGAGAACGAAATGGGGATGATCCGCCTGCGCTCACTCCAGGGACGCTATCAATGGGATTACCCCAAGACCCTTAATCTCTGGCCCTTCATGGGGCCCGTTGGGGATCGCTTTCATCCCGATGGGCTACCCTACCGCATCGAACAGGACGGCCAGGTGTTGCTGGAAGGGGAGTTCTCCCCATGGCAGTGGACAGAGCATTGGGGTGCAGACACACTGGAGATCCCGTTGCCCGTTACTGTCACTGGCCGGATCAGCTTTCACACGGGTCTGGACTACGTCCTGGGCGACGAGGCCACGCCGGGACAGGCCCAGGTCACGGCGGAGTTCGACCCCGCCCTCGAGGATCCCAACCCACCCGCGCTGACGACCTTCAAGGTATTGGCCGATGGGGTACCGACCGACGAGACGGAGGGGCCGGTAGAGGTACGGTTCGCACTGACGGATACGATGAGGCTAGAGTCGGTACTCTTGGAGGCGGACTTTGGAGAGGGATACGTACCCTATCCGCCAGAGTCCGACTTGGATAGTTACTCAGTTGAACTGCCGTCGTCTGAGCCATGGTCACAGGTGGCCCTGCGCCTCACCGCGGAGGACATCAGCGGCAATCGGCTGATCTACCAGGCCGATCCAGCCTACGTAGTGCCCCCCATCCGGCTGTACGTCCCGCTGGTGGCGAAGGACTACACCCCTCCCACCAGCCGACCTCACCCGTAGTGAAACGAAAAAGACCTCGGAAGTCTCTGGAGACCTCCGAGGTCTTTTGATTACCCACTGAATTGCCAAACACCCCCGGATGTGATAAAATACCAACAGGAGTTAGCGACCCTTTTTAGAGGTTCCTTGCGACTAATTATGAGGAAAACAACGATGGCAGGTCAGCCTGGCGACGAGACGTTGGTTGACCAGATGCAGAATGGAGAATGGGAGGCATTTGAGGTGCTGTATCAACGCTACCTCCCTCGCGTGTACAACCGTCTCCGCGCCCTGATTCCGCAAGAGGACGTGGAGGATACGACCCAGGAAGTCTTCCTGGCCGTGGTTCGCTCCCTGAGCAGCTTCGAGAAGGACTCCGCTTTCTCCACCTGGCTGTATGCCATCGTTAACCACAAGGTCAGCGATTACTACCGGCGCAGAGGAAAGCGCGAGAACGTGGAGCGATCCCTTGATCTTCAGGAAGCCCGTTTGTTATCCAGGGACCCCTGGCCCGGCGTGGAGGATAGAACGATAGTGGGGCAGGTTCTTCTCGGCCTGCCGGAACGGTATCAGGAGGTATTGCTCCTGCGCTTCGCTGAGGGACTCCCTTTCAAAGAAGTCGCTCAAGCCCTGGATCTATCGCTGGAGGCGACGAAATCCCTGTACCGCCGAGCTATCGCCGCAGCCCACAAAGAGCTTGTCGGCAAGAATAATGAGGTTTAGTCCGTGAGCGAGAGAGTAACCGAGCTGTTGGTCGAATATACCGATGCCCTGTGCGAGGGGAAGCCCATCCCCAAAGCGCTTGAGCCGGATCTGGCTGATGAGTTGAAACCGTTGTTGGAGACGGTAGAGTTGCTGCACGGTGTTCTGCGACAGGCCCCCGTCCCCTCGGAGTTTGCCCAGCAGTTGAAGGATCGGCTGGCCGCCGAGTGGAAGCAAACGCAGGAAAAACCCGCTCGCATCCCCCAAGTCCTCCGCCAGGCCTTCGAACAGCTCATCAGCCGGGCCTTCAGCGACGAAGGATTCAGATCTCAACTCATGGAGGACCCCGAAAGGGCAGCGCTGAGGATGGGACTGACGCTGACTCCATACGAATTGGCAGCCCTTAAGACCCTGGGTCAGAACGAACTGGCTTCCCTCATTGAGGATCTGGACGAAAGGATTTCAAAGACGGGGGTGACTGCGGCGGACTTGGCGAGTTTGGTGGATTTGACTGAGTGATGGGAGTGAAACGTAGAGGGTAAGAGTGAGGGTAGAGTGGGCGAAAATGCGGCATCCGTCTCCCTGTGGGAGAAGCTGGGGGAAAGAGTCGAGGAGGCGCCGGGCGAGGCGGCGCTCGACCTGTGGGAGATCCTGGGCGCTAAAGTGGATTTCGCCAAGTACAAGCCCCAGCGCATCAGCAACTTTGAGTTGACTGAGGGCCAAACAGCCCAGGACCAGGTCTACTATATGTTGAAGAGTCCCGACGCAGGAACCTATTTGCAGTTGGGGGAGCAGGAACTCTTTCTCTGGAATATGATGGACGGTGAACACTCTGTCAGGGACATGTCCATCGCCTTTCTGCTGAAGTACGGAGCCCTCCCCATCGAGTTGATCATCAATATGCTGGCCACGCTGCAAGGCAAATCCTTCCTGGAGAAGAAGCCCGTCAACCTCTATCAGAAGGCGACCCAGACCCTGGCGAGGCGCGCCATGCAAAGCAAGGGCGTGCTGTATTTGACTGCTCTGAAGATTGTTGGATTCGTTCTCAAAGTCTTCTTTTGGCTGTTGGGAGGCAACATCGTTACCCTGCGGAACATTGATGGCGCGGTGGGTGTTTTCTATCGTCGAGGGGGCAGGCTGCTGTTCAGTCGCCTGGCCCAATACGCTTATGTCCCGCTCGTCGTCCTGGGGACTGCCGCTCTCTTCGTGACACCTTCGGGCTCACAGGGCAGCACGGCCATAGGAACCTCCACTATCGTTTTTATTTACCTGGGCCTGATAGGGATTGTTTTGGTTCACGAGGGAGCCCATGCCTTGACCTGCAAACACTACGGTCGGGAGGTCAAGGAGGGAGGGCTCTCTTTCTACGTGGGGACGCTGGTGGCCTTTGTGGACACCACCGACGTATGGATGGAGCCAGATCGCAAGCATCGCATGGCTGTCTCCTGGGCTGGGCCCTATTCCAACCTCATCCTGGGAGCCTTATGCTCTCTGGTCATCCTCATCGCTCCTTGGCCTGAGGTGGACGTTGTCCTGACCAGCTTGGCTACGGTCAATTTCATCCTCTTCTTCACAAATCTCAATCCCCTCCTGAAGTGGGATGGCTACTACATGTTGATGGACTATCTGGAGATCCCCTGCCTGCGCAAGCGCTCCCTGGATTTCGTGCGAAACCATCTTTGGGACAAATTAAAGGCCAGGGAAAGCTTCAATCGAGAGGAAAGGATCTTTGCTGTTTTCGGACTATTGGCCGGGCTATGGACCGCTATAGTCATAGCAATGTTCGTCGTATTCTTGTCGCAGCGAATCATCGGCTGGGTGAATTCGATTGTAAGGTGGGTGAGCAGGTTGCTATAAGTAAAGATGAGGGGAGGTGAGAAGAAATGGCTGAGATCTCAGCAGGGCAGTTGAAGGTGCTGGAAAAGTTGATCGGCGACGAGGAGTTCCGAACCAGCTTCTTCGAAGACCCAGGGGCAGCCGTGGCCAAGGCAGGAATCGAGATCAATGAGGAAGAGCTGGCCGGGCTGAAAGGGCTTGACATTGGGCTCCTGAGGTCTACGCTCATCGACCTCGACGCGCGGCTTTCCAAGACCAGTGCAGGATCAGGCGTGGGATCGAGCATAGTGGACGATATCATCGCGGGCGGGCCTCCTAGACCTCAGTGAACGGGTTTCTAAAGAGCTCACCACTGTGTCGAGGCAGTGCAGCAGAGCTGTGCCTGTATCATCTGGGGTGAAGATCTTCGTGGTCGCGGGTTGTGGAGTCAGCCAGGGCAGGTGTGGGGATGGTCAAACAGGGTCATCCCCACATTCTCTCAGCAGTGGTTTCCCAGAAGTTTCTACATCGCCGAGCCAGCCACGAAGCTCTATCTGATTCTTTCAGGGCAGACCGCTTCCACAAAGGGCAAAGCCACATTATGAAACCTTATAGGAGAGTCGAATGGAGTATTCTGAGATCACTCTGGACAACGGTTTGCGGGTGGTGTGCATAGAGCGGACAGGAACGCCGACGGTGGCTACCAAGGTGTTGGTCCAGTGCGGCAGCCGTCACGATGGGGAAAAGCACGGCCTGACCCATGCCCTGGAGCACCTGTTCTTCAAAGGTAGCGACAGCCGCACCACTCAGCAGATCTACCACGCCGTGGAAGAGGTGGGGGGGCAGATTGACGCCCAAACCAGCAAGGAATACACGGCCTTCAGCGTCGTCACCCAGGACCGCTTTCACCGCCGGGGCTTAGAAGTGCTGGCTGACATCGTGCGGAATCCCCGCCTGGACAAGACAGACTTCTTGAAGGAGAAACTGGTCATCCTGGAGGAGATGCGGCGCCGTGCCGACCAGCGCCAGGCCATCTGGGATTTCTACGCCGGAGCCCTGTGGCAAACCCACCCTCTGAAAGACCGGGTGCTGGGCTACAAAGAGGATGTCCTCAATCTGACCACGGAGGACTTGCGGCAGCATCACGCCACTTTCTTCGTGCCTCCCAACACCGTCATCGCCATCGCCGGAAACGTGACCCTGGAGGACATCCTGGCCGTCATCGTCGAGTTCTTCGGCAATTGGGCAGGTGAGTTGCCGTCCTTGCCTCCGGTTTCCCCTGAGCCTCCTTTGGCCGACAAGCGAGAGGTCTGGATTGAGAGAGACGTGAGTCAGGTTCACCTCGTCCTGGGCTGGCCGGCGGTGGACATGACCCACCCGGACCGTCACCCCCTGAAGGTCATCGGCCGCCTGTTGGGTGTGGGAGGCAGCGCTCGTCTCTACCAGCGGTTGCGAGAGGAGCAGCAACTGGCCTACACCGTGGCGACGGCAGTTGCCGCTTACGAGGACATCGGCCATTTCGCCATCTACACTGCTTGCAAGCCGGACAAGGTAGACACTGTACGCACTGCCATATTCGAGGAGATAGCACGTCTGAGGGAACAGCCCGTTGACGATGAGGAGCTGGGGCGCGTCAAAACCAGCTACGAGGGCTCGCTGGCAGTCAACTTCGAGACCAACCTGCGGATAGCCAGCATCCACGGCGTGGAGGCCCTGCTGGATCGCATTGAGCCTTTCGAGGTAGCCGTTCGTCGGATCAATGCGGTGACGCAAGAAGACATCCTCCGAGTAGCCCAGCAGTACTTCGATTTGGAACGCTACGTCAGCGTGGCCATGGGGCCCAAACCGACCAGTGGTTAGTGTCTTGACAATCAAGTTCTCATACCATTCACAATTAGGAGGTACACAATGCAAAGCACAACACTATTAGGTGTACTGCATTTTCTGATCGAGTTTCTCGTTCTCGTAGTGGCCTTCGGTCTGGCGTACAGATACTGGCAAGGCCACAACCATCGCCGCGAGAAAGGATGGCTCAAAGCCAGCATAGGCTTCGCTGCCATTGGAGTGAGTGGCGTCATTCACTCTTTCACCCTGACCGGTGACGTGTACGTCTGGACGGTGTTCGTGGGCCGAATCCTGGGCTACGCGCTGATCCTGTGGAGCCTGTGGGACCAGCGTAGCGAGGCAGAGTGGCCCATGGCGGCCATTTCCATCACGACCCTGCAGCGGCCGTTGTACGTGGTCACAGCACTGGTAGCCCTTGGGGCGACCTACCTGGCCTATCAGCGCTACCAGGCGACCCAGAGGCGCGGCGACCGAATCTACGCTCTCGCCTTCGCCGCCCTGTTGATCAGCGAGATCCTGTTCGTGCTCAGCACCCCAGGGGTCTACGACCTATGGTGGCAACTGGCTCACGTAATGAAGCTCGTCGGGTTTGCGGGGCTTGGGGTCTATCTGGTAAAAGAGATGGGCCGGCGGCGACAACCGCATGACGCCCGGCCAGTGGAGACAGACAGCTGAAACAAGCACGGAGGCGAGGATTGTCTTTCCAGAGCTTGAGCCTTTCGCTAACTGAAAGATGTACGGCCCGCTGCGCGGGTTGTTGCGTGTCGGCCAGTCCCCAGGGATCTGTCTTTGGAGGTGGGGATATGCCGTTGGGGATGGCTCTTTCGTGCATTGATCAACTGAAGCAGATTCCCACTATCGGCAAAATCGGATTGACTGGCGGAGAGCCCTTTCTTCTCTACCCGGAGGTTCTGGAGATATGCCGGTATGCTTCGAGCAAGGGCCTGATCGTGAGCTGCATCACCAACGGCTATTGGGCTCGCTCTGAAGAGGAGGCTCTGGCGAAGGTGTGGGAATTGAGGGCTGCCGGGCTGGCTACCCTATACGTCTCTACTGATACCTTTCACCAGGCGTTCGTCCCCGTGGAGAACGTCCGCCGCATCCTGCGGGCCGGCCGGAGAACGGGCCTCTTCGTGGGCGTGTACATGGATGTCACGCGCCAGAGTGCGCGTTTACCCGACCTATTTGAGGCCCTGAAGGAGGAAATGGCAGAGAGCGCCATCTTTGAAAATCCTCTCTTCCCCGTGGGCAGGGCCCAGGAGACCCTGGATGCAGAGGATTTTTTCACCAGGCCGGGTGTCCCTGCCGAACCTTGCCTTCGGATGAATGACCTGTTCATCGTGCCCTCCGGGGATGTCTACCCGTGCTGCTCCGCCGCTGGCAGGCAACCACCGCTGCGGCTGGGCAGTGTGCACGAGACACCCCTGGCTCAAATTGCAGCCCGGCTCCAGCAGAGCTTTTTCCATCGCCTCCTGGCCCAGCGGGGCCCTGGCTGGTTTGCCCGAGCTTTGATAGAGAGAGAGTTGATTCCTTCACTTCAGCCAGCCTACGTGCATCCATGCCACCTGTGCTACGATCTCTTCTCCCGGTCTGAGTGGGCCGCAGCGGTGGCAACACTGGTGGAGGAAGAGGAAATTCGCCGCGCCCGACGGCTACTGGAGGCCACCTTGTTTTCCCAAGCCGAGGCCACCCATGCTGCATAATAACTTCTGCACGATCCGCATCACCGACGAATGTGAGATAGACTGCCCCGTATGCAGCGCGACTCTTCCTCAAAAGACAGAGGCTCTTTGGGATTTCGCAGGGTCACGGTATCGGAGTCCTCAACTTGTTGAGGGGGCGACGCAGCAAACCCCAACAAGTTGGGGGCTCCGGCGCACTAACCACGCTAACTCCCAAAGACCCAAGACAGAGAAAATGAGTCGGATGGAAATCCTCGGCGGCGTGGCACAGGTGGCTCAACTCCCCTCGCTGTGGGCCATTCACTTCGCGGGAGGAGAGCCTTTTCTGCTTTTCGACGACCTGGTCGAGGCCGTCCGAGCGACGAACGCCAGGGGGTTGAAGACCATTATTACCACCCAGGCTTCCTGGGCCCGT
>CAZQDO010000108.1:0-14256 GCA_964592085.1 uncultured Anaerolineae bacterium
CCCTCGACAGCAATCCCAGGGCTCAGGCGCTTCAGCGAGGCCAGGGCTTGCTGCGCACGCTCGACCAGGTAGGCAACCTTCCTGCGTAGAAGGGCGATGGTCTCTCCTGGCTTATCAGTTTCCTCACCAATATTTGTCGCCTCAGTGACTTTCTCTTGAACGACCCGCACGATGCTTCGCTTGAAACGCGCCACCATCTCGTAGCCCAACCAGGTGGCCGCCTCCTGACCGGCGCTGGCCAGGAAGTAGGCGTAGGTCGCGGTCAGACTCCCCACGCGGCCCAACATGGCCGGATCCACTTTGTCGGGGGTGTCGTGGGAGGTGTGATAGAATTTGTCGGGCCACTGGATGATCATCGGGGTGGGTACCCCCACGGTGGGATCGGAGAGGATGTAGTGATCGCTGCCGCCAGAAAAGGGGACAACGGCGTGGCGGAAGAGGGCATACCCCCCCGTCCCACCCCAGGCCGAGCTCTCGCCCAACAGTTCCTCCTGCAAGCGCTCCAGGAGAACAGGGGCGAAGGAGGGCAGGGATTGGGCCGGATGCTCGACGAGGAAGGAGCTTCCGCACAGCTCCTGGTTCTGGCCCACCATGTCCAGGTTGATGCCAGCCACCATGTGCTCGATCGCGTCCTCGTGGGTGGCCAGGTAGGCGTAGGTGCCCGTCATCTCCGGCACCAACAGAAACCTTATGCCTCGCCTGGGTGGGCTCAGCTTCCCTTCGTCAACCAGCTTTTGCAGAGTGCGAGCGACTTCCATCGCCGCGCCCGACCCTGAGGCATTGTCGTTGGCCGAGGGCTGGGGGTGACAGAGATGAGCCACGACCACTACCTCCTGACTCGTCTCCCCCGGTATCAGAGCGGACACCACTTCGATCTCCCCATCGTACAAACGGCTGACCACTTTGGCCCGAACCTTGACCGGCGGCTCCCCATCTTGAGCCCGCTTCTTGATCAATCGACGCAGCTTCTCGCCCTCCCGCGGCGAGAGGACGAAGCCGAAGCACTTCTTCTCTTGACCTGACCACCAAAAGGAGGTGTACTGGAGGGCGTCGGGCACGTCCATTCTGGAGCGGACGGGCGGCGTTTCTCTCATGCCATCGAAGAGGATGCCCACAGCGCCGCGTTTCTCCACCGCCAACTCGCGCACCCGGCTCAGATCGCCTTTGGTGAACACGACCTTGCCCCTCAAGTCCAGCCCTTCGTAGTCCCCTTTCTCCTCCCCATCCTCCAGAAGGACCACCTCCGCTTCTCCCTCGAAGGGTGCACTGCGCTGGATGAGGGAGATGGGATCGTCGCGGAAATCGGCCAGCTTTCGTCGCTCATCCCCTGGCTCGACGAGGTGCAAGGCGGCCTCCGTAACCTCCCACTCCTGAAACATCCGATCCGCCCAGTACTGCGTCCTCTCATCCGCCGGGAAAGACAGCACCTCGGCCTCGACGCCCGCCTCGTGCAGGCACTCCTGGCAGTAGTGTGCTGCCTGGCGGAAACCTGGGCTGGCCTGGATGCGGTGATAGCGGGCGATGTCTATCACGTAGCCCTTGGCCGCCTGCCCTGAGAACTCTTGCCGGATAGCCTCGGAAGCTTTCTTGAACATGATTGCCTCCTCACGTTTGACGTTTCACGCCCATATAATATCACCATACGGAGTACAAGTCAAGGCTGTGGGCGTTGCGTGTTTGGGATATGGGGAAGGGAAAACCCAACAAGTGATCTTTCCTCCAGAGAGAGGACAAAAGCCACCCGTGTCAATCACAGGATGGCTTCTTGGGTTAGGTCAGATTGCGCAAGTGCATAAAGCCGAAGAACGAGTAGCAAAGTTGCACGAACCGACGCTCTATGGTAGAATGTAATACCAATTAAGGTCGCATCTGATACTGCAGGAGAAAAGCCATGTCTTTGATCGGCGTGCGTGAATTGCGAGAGCAAACCAGCGAAGTGATCCGGCGAGTGCGCCAAGATCGCGCTGAGTATGTGGTGACCTACCAGGGCCGACCGGTGGCCCTTATCTTGCCCCTGGATACCGGACAGGCGGAGAGAGAGATGGTTCAAGCCAACAAGAAAGCCGTGCTCGACGGCTGGGAGCGTTACGAACGCCTGGCCGAGGAACTCCGCCGCGCCTGGCCGACCGACCTTTCGACCCAGGATGTGATAGACTCAATTCGGCGCTGAGGGGGAGATGATGTACACTGTTGACGCCAGCGTTCACATCAGCGCTTTGAGCCCCGCAGAGACCAATTCCGCTACCAGCCAGGCGTTCCTGATCCTGGTGCGGCAGCACCGAATACCCCTGTTCTGTCCCACCCTGCTATTGGTCGAGGTAGCCGCCGCCGTGGCGCGGGCCATTGACGACGCCGACCGTGCCATGGCATTGGCGGAGGCCTTGCGTGACTTGCCCAACCAGACCCTGGTACCGTTGGACGAGTCCCTGGCAGACCGCGCCGTTGCTTTAGCGGCGTCGGCGCGACTGCGTGGCGCCGACGCCGTCTATGCTGCCGTGGCTCAGCAGTACGACACCACGTTGATCACCCTCGACCGCCAGCAATTGGATCGGCTCCCGCCCCTGGTGAGCACCGCACTCCCCGCCGACGTGCTGAGCGAGATGGAAGCCGGCGATTAGGCGTCACCCAATCTATTTCCGGCACCAGTCGCTGGAGTACATTGAAAGCTTCGTCAGTTGATTTATGACTTACGAAGTGAAAAAGCCACCTGCATGAACTGTACGGTGGCTTTTTGTGTTGCAAAACGCGCCGAAAGATGATATACTATGCTCAACCGAATAAGAAAAGGATTTACAGACGGAGGTTTTGCAATGAGAAGAAACAAGCTATGGCCCTTGCTGGTAGTGCTGGGGATCGTCCTCGCCGCGACAGCCTGTGCGCGAACTCCAACACCTGCACCAGCTACCCCAACGTCAGAACCCATGCAGGCGACTTCAACCCCTGTCCCGCCGACAGCGACGCCGATGCCGCCCACACACACTCCTGTCCCCCCAACGGCGACTCCCAGGCCCCCTACGCCAACATCCACACCTGTCCCGCCAACGGCAACGCCCATACCGTCTACTCCGACGCCTGTCCCACCAACCCCTACGCCAGTGATCTATGTGGTTCAGGCGGGAGATACGTTGAGCGAGATCGCCAAGGAGTTCGGAGTTGCCGTGGACGCCCTCCAGGAGGCCAACGCTATCTCCGACCCCACACGTTTGCAGATAGACCAGAAGCTCGTCATTCCCCAGCAGCAGGTAGTGACTACAGCTACATCAACCTCCGTCTCACCGACCATCGCACCAGATGTCTATGTGGTTCAGGCCGGCGACACTCTGGGTGCCATCGCCAAGCAGTACGGGGTTACTGTCGAAGCTCTCCAGGAGGCCAATGCTATCTCCGACCCCACACGTTTGCAGATAGGCCAGGAGTTGATCATCCCCAAGGGTGGGACGATAGCGCCCAGGGGCACCGCAACAGCAGTTGTAGCTACTCCAGAAGGCATGGTCTTCGTCCCCGCCGGGGAGTTCATTATGGGTAGTCCAGAGGGTGAGGGCCTTGACAATGAGCATCCCCAGCGCGCCGTGTACCTTGATGCTTTTTACATCGGCAAATACGAGGTGACCAACCAGCAATTCTCCCAGTTTGTTGACGCCACTGGTTACACCACCGACGCTGAGACGGCAGGGTGGGGGTGGGCCTGGACCGGCGAGGAGTGGAAAGAAGTGGAAGGGGCCGACTGGCGTCATCCCCAGGGACCGGACAGTAGCATTGAGGGCAAGATGGATCACCCCGTCGTCCAGGTCAGTTGGAACGACGCCAACGCCTATTGCCAGTGGGCGGGTGTGCGCCTTCCCACGGAAGCAGAGTGGGAGAAGGCGGCGCGGGGTACCACTGGGAGGGAATATCCCTGGGGGAACAGTGCGTCGGACGGGAGCAAACTGAACTATTGCGACGTGAACTGTGAGCAGGCTTGGAAAGATTCGAGCGTAGACGATGGACACGTTGGTACGGCGCCCGTTGGGCATTACGAGGCCGGAAAGAGTCCCTACGGAGCCTACGACATGGCGGGCAACGTTTGGGAGTGGGTGGCCGATTGGTATGATGCCGGCTATTACAGTAAGGCGATGGATCGAAATCCCCAAGGGCCAGATTCCGGAGAGAAGCGGGTGTTGCGGGGGGGCTCGTGGTACAGCTATGAGGGGGACGCCCGCTGTGCTGACCGCTACGGGGGCGATCCGAACGTTCGCATCAGCTACTTCGGCTTTCGCGTGGCGGCTTCCCCTGGCTCTCCTTAGGGTTGGTTTTACGGTGCAGGCGAGGTGTTCAGCGTGGTGCGGCCAGGAGTGAGATTACAGACTTCCGCAATTTAAACGACCAGCCTGTCCGCCTGGCTTTATCGGCTGACCTATGACTTGCGGAGTGGAAAAGCCGCTTGTGTGAACTGCACAGATAGCTTTTTGCTTTGCCAAAAGAGCCGAAATCTGGTAGACTATGCTCACCAACCAAACGCGAAAGTCCCAACTGGTCAGATGCTGCCGGGGCAACGTTCAGGCTGACTCGACAGACTGGCAGGGATGGTATGGCTCGGAAGCCCGTCTGTCGTCAAGGTATGCGGACCTTTTTGCTTAAAGATAGTTACAATGCCAAACTAAGTACATCCATGCGCAATAGCGCTCCTAGTTTGATCAGTATGGCGATTGGGGGTATACTTGGGCCAGGAGGTGAAAGATGCCTGGTCCGAAGCCCAAGTATCCCGTCGAGTTAACAACTGAAGAGGAAGAGGAGCTCCGCCGGTTAGTGCGTTCTCACAAGACGCCGCAGGTGAAGGCGATGCGTGCCCGGATTCTGCTGGCTGCCTACGACCAGCCCGAATGGAACAATCAGCAAATCGCCCGCCAGGCTGGAACTGTGGACCGCGTCGTGCGCAAGTGGCGGAAACGTTGGTGGGAAACGAAGAGCATCGAAGACCTGCCGAGGCCGGGAGCCCCTCGGCGTTTTTCCCCCTGAGGTGCGGGCGCAAGCCACGGCCTTGGCCTGCAGCCGACCACGTGAGGAAGGTGTGCCGCTGGCGCGGTGGAGCAACGCCGAGATTGCGCAGCGACTGGTGGCCTTGGGGTTGGTGCTCCAGATCGCGGCCAGCACCGTAGGGCGCTGGCTGGCAGCAGAGAAGATCAAGCCGTGGCGCTACCATAGCTGGCAACACATCCTGGACCCACAAGCCTTTCTTGAGCGTGCTCGCCCGATCTTGCGTCTCTATGAACAAGCAAGAGAGTGGCTGAGACAGGGCGTGTGGATCGTCTGTTTGGATGAGAAAACTTCGATCCAGGCACGGGAGAGGCCACAGCCGCCTGACCCAGCGATACCGGGGCATCCGGTGCACGTCTCGCACCGCTACGAGCGCCAGGGAGCCTTGCATCTCTTCGGTGCCTTGAGTGTGGCCGATGGATTGATCTATGGAATGTGTCGCCAGCGGAAACGCTTCGTTGATTTTCAGGCCTTCTTGCTGGAGGTGGTCATCCCCGAGGCTTTGCGGCGCGGGGTGCACACCGTGGCCTTGATCCTGGACAATGGCACAACCCATGCGCCCAAGCAACTGGAACAATGGCTGCACGAGCAATGTGAAGCCCATGGTTGGGCGTTGAGTGTCCAGGTTTTCTGGTTGCCCACCAACGCTTCCTGGCTCGATCAGATCGAGATCTGGTTCAGCATCCTGCAGCGGAAGCTGTTGAAGCCGAACCACTTCAAGAGCTTGGAGGCCCTGGAGAAAGCTATTCTGGCCTTTGTTGCTCATTACAATCGGACAGCAAAACCGATTCAATGGTCCTACACCGTCGAGAAGCTAGAGAAGAAACTCGGAGTGAATTAACGGAGACCTGTACTTAGACCCATTAGCAGACTGGGCACAAATCATCTCCGTACCTATAGCAGTTCTTGCAATCTTGGTATCAGTATGGCTGTACCGCCGTAGTAGACAAATGCGAGCTCTCGCCTGTTGGTTCGACCCAATAGCGTCCCCCCTTGAAGTCAAAGCGGGTGAGGCAATTGAAGGAGATATCGAAATCCGCTATAAGGGGCAGCCTGTCAAAAACCTATTCTTGGTGCAAGCCAACCTGAAAAACACGGGCAACATGGCAATCCGTCAATCGGACGTTGTTGAACCTTTAGCGTTCACATTTGGCCCCAATGCAGAGCTTGTACGTCCACCACGGTTCCTTGAGAAGACCCCTGACAACCTGGCAATAAACTGGATTCTCCCTGATGAACCCCCGCCCACTCCCAGAAAAGTAGTCCAAGTCTATCTTGTTTTCGACTTGCTCAACCCAGGTGACGAGTTCAAAGTAGAATTCTTGTGCACTGGAGAGAGTGGCGTGCCTGAAGCCAGTGCTAGAATTGAGGGAATTCAGGAGATAGAAACCCATGATCCCGAAGAGGTCATCCTTCGAGAGCGTGTTCAGGGTGGAAAGATGCTCATTCTTATGGGCTCGGTTATCCTAGCATTAGTCTACATCATCTCGTGGTTTGCGATCATTAGACCTTTCTCCAATGACCCTGATAACGTATTAGTTGGACCATGCTGCTCGATGATGCTGATTATGCTGTTTGTCCCATTCTTACTCTTTTTTGAAGCGGCACGATACATGTACGAACTGGCTCGGTACCGCAGACGTAAGAGGAAAAGTTAGTCATACCTGCCTTTCTCTTTGACTTCTTAAGCGCGGAGGAAGCTGCCTAACCACTCGGCAGCACGGAATACAAGATGGTAACTGACGCGGATACTGAGAAAATGCTTAGCTTCGGCCAAGTGGCAGTTGAACGATGCTATAGATGTTCAGATAATGAATGTGACATTTCGCCCGATTTTCACGCTTATTTTGTGACCATTTTGTCACAAACATTATCTGACGGTCTATAGTCTGACCAGGAGTTAGATTATAGACCTCCGTACTTAGACGACGAGCCTGTCCGCCTGGCCTTGTCGGTTGACCTATAACTTACGAGAAAAAGAGGTGATGTCCATACTAACCGTGACAAAGACATCCGACTGGTTAATCTTCTGGGTCGTTGCGGCGGCCCGCTTTCTCCTGCCGCTCACGATCCCGCGATATCCGTTGCCTGGGATCTTGGCCTCGTTGGTGCTCGACGGCGTTGACCAGACCATCTTTCAGCAGTTCACTCGCCTGCCGCTGGAGGGCTATCAGGGCTACGACAAGGCCCTCGACGTCTACTACCTGACCATCGCCTACGTCTCCACGCTGCGCAACTGGGTGAACCGCTTCGCGTTCCAGGTCAGCCGCTTCCTCTTCGCCTGGCGACTGGCGGGCGTGGCCTTGTTCGAGCTCACTCATCTGCGCTGGTTGCTGCTGATCTTTCCCAACACCTTCGAGTACTTCTTTATCTTCTACGAGACCTATCGCCTCCGCTGGGACCCGAGGCGGATGACCCGGAAGCTCCTGATCGGCGCCGCCGCGTTGATCTGGGTGGTGATCAAGCTGCCGCAGGAGTACTGGCTGCACATCGCCCAGGCCGACACCACCGACTGGATCAAAACCAGCCTCGTGGGTGCGCCCATCGAGAGGCCGTGGAGCGAGATCTTCCGGGCCAGGCCCGGGATCTTGTTGGCGGTGTTTGCTGTGGCGGCCCTCGTCCTGGTCGCCGCCTGGTGGTTCGCCAGACGGCGATTGCCGCCTGCCGAGCGGGCGTTGACCTTCTCCGCCGACGCACACCAACGGCCTTCAACAAAGGAACAAGTGCGCAGTGCGGTAGCTAGTGAGGCCAGCCGCATCGTGGATGCCGCGCTGGTCGAAAAGATCGTCCTGATGGCCCTGGTGAGCCTCAGCTTTGCCCAGGTGCTTCCGGACGTGCAGTCCAGCAACCTTCAGCTTGTCTTCGGTGTGGCGTTGGTCGTCACCATCAACACCGCGCTGAGCCACTGGCTGGCGCGGCGCGGATTCGGGTGGGCGTTTGCGCTGGGGCAGTTCGTGGTGATGGCGGTGGTCAACCTGGGCCTGATCCTGGCATACACCTTCCTGCGATCCAGGCTCGATGACCCGGTCAGCGTAGGGAACGTGCTGTTCTTTGCGCTGCTGTTGACGCTGCTGGTCACGCTCTTTGATCACTATCGCCAGGTGTACCTGATGCGCTTCGGCTCGGCGCTGAGGGGCAGATGACAAAAGCCACTTGCCTGAAGTGGGCAGGAGGCTTTTCAGGTTAGGGCAGATTGCGCAAATGGCCGAGACGTGATACAATAAACCAGAGGAGACAGAGCCATGAACACTGAACGCCTTGCCTGGGTGCTGCTAATGTTTTTGGGCGTGATCCTGCCGGCCCTCCTGGGTCATTGGGACATTGCCCTGGCCGGGATTGGGGGGATTGTGCTGTTGGCATGGGCGCTATGGAAGGAGAAGAAAAGCTAACATTGCTTGCCCAATAGTTTCTTCTTGAAGGGGGGAATGAAATCATGGAAACCGTACTGACAGATACAACCATGCCTCTTGAGGAATTGATCAGACGAGCCAGGCAATCGGCGAGACCGATCTATGCTGGAGCCGATGGAGAGATAGCCATCGTTGTCAGGCTAGTCAAGAGGAACCTGGAGCCCGCGCAGGAAGCTGCGGTAGACGCTCTGAGCAGCCTTTTCCACAAGGTGCAAGGCTATGAGGCCAGGTACCGGATGGAGTCGGAGGTATTCTTCTATAAGTACGAAAATGCGTTACTTGATGAATCTCCTGATTTCATCTCCTGGTGGATTAGCTACTCCGCCTTTGCCGAGACCCTCATGCGCTACAACCTGACACGGAGTGACGTAGAATGCCGGTTGATGGCAGGATCAGGGCGTACTACTGGAACCTATGCGTCTTCCTAGGAGAAAAAGCCGCAATCCTGAACCCTGAGCATCCTGACCATCGCTTTCCCGAAGATGACAACCTGGTCCATTACACCCATCACCTGGAAGGGTGCCTGGTATTCATAGATGGCTCGCGGCTCCGCTTTGAACTCGCCCTGGGTTTCGATGACGCCTACAATGTTGTCGAGAAGCGATACTACTACGGCTATTTCGACCCCTCCGAAGCGCGCCGTTTTCAATACGATAACTCTCCCCATCACCCCCACCTGGCTACTTTTCCCCATCACTTTCACAAGGGCTCTGTGCCCAGGAAAGGCAAAGATGTAGCGTTGGAGTGTGATCTGGCAGAGGTGAGTTTTGTAGCTGTTGTTTCCAAGATCGAAAAACTACTCCCGCAGTAGCTATCAGCAAATGTGACCAATGTCTACCTGCCGCCACTGCCACCAATTCCATCAGCACGACCCGACCTATCCGCGCCGCCGCGCCCGCCATAATCTTGACACTGATTACCCCCGCTGTCATCGCCACTGGCGCTATGTTTGCGACCTCTGCGGCCAACCTTCCCACTTCAACGGCCTGACCTGGTGCCAGGAAACGGGCAAGTTCACTTGCCTGCACTGCGCCCCAGGATACCGTCCGATCAACGAGTCCTTCTGGGGCTGGGACTATTACTGGGACATCGCTTGCCCTCATTGCGGAGCCAGCCACCCGTCCCTGGACCGCCTGGAGTACGAGGGCCGCCATCCCTGGCAGATCATTCCTGGAGCCGAACGGCGACACCTGGGCCTGAGCCGGGAGGCCGACTTCCAGGGCATCTTCTGGTCTCAGCATTCCCCCCACGACGAGCATCCTCCCGATGACGAAACCATCGCTGCCCGGTGGAACGCCATCGCCAGCAACTGGGATGCCCGCTATGGCGAGGAGGGCGATAAGTTCCGGGTACACCTTCTCAACCCCGCGCTCCTGGACATCCTGGGCGACGTGGCGGGAAAGCACATCCTGGACGCCGGTTGCGGCAATGGCTACCTTTGCCGTATGTTGGCCCGGCGAGGGGCAAAGATGGTCGGCGTGGACCTGTCCTCTGGCTTGATCGAGATAGCTCGTAGCCGGGAGCCCGAGCTGGGCATCGTCTACCACGTGGGCAGCATCGCTCACATGTCCTTCCTGGCTGATGACTCCTTCGACGCGGTAGTTTCCGTCTGCGTCCTGATGGACACGCGGGACTACGAGGAAGCCCTGGGGGAGATGCATCGGGTGCTGATGCCCGGCGGCATCCTGGCGGCAGCCACCATGCACCCCTGCTTTGCATCGCCGCCCGGCTATGGTTGGGAGCGCCAACCCATGGACAGCACCCGTCCCGAGGATCGCCGCTATTGGAAGGTGAGAGATTACTTGCAGCGCACCTGGGAGACCTGGCATTGGCAGGGTATGGGCACCGCTATTAGCTTTCACCGCCCCCTATCGGACTACATGCAGGTGCTCCTGAGCCTGGGTTTTCGCCTGACACACTTTATCGAACCCTGCCCATCGCCAGAGTTGGTGGCTGCCGATCCCGTCATGTGGGCGCCCGACGCTCGCATCCCGCTCTTTCTGGTGCTCGGCGCGGTGAATGCCTGGTTCCGACCTTTTGATCAACGAGGAGGGATACGGGGCTAGGGACAAGCTGTTTCGATGATTTTCAGAGTTAGCCATCATGTTACTAAAACGAGTTAGAGCAATTTGGGGCCCACTGGGCGTGGGCCTGATTGTGTTGGCGCTGGTTGCGGCTTGTAGAGCCAGCCTGGCTTCGCAGCAACCCACAGCTCCCATCTCTGAACCCACCATCATCTCCGCCCCCGCTGCCGTCTCTGGCTCCATCACTGTCTCCGGCGCCGTCACGGGCCCTGGTGGGCCTGTGGCCCATGTCTGGGTCGGCGTTGGCTCACCTGAAGACTGGCAGGAGACGTGGACCAACGCCAGCGGCTTCTACAGCGTGAACATTGAGACCGACAATGATCTCTGGTTTCACGTCCGCCCTCAGGTCTCTACCAGGCTAGCTCAGATCAACCTGGGGGTGAAGGACGTGACGGCCAGCTTTACCCAGGACTTCACCCTCACCAACGGCTATTTGCTTGGCCTGAATGTGACTGGCAGTGGCGGTGCACCCATCACAGGCGACCTCTGGCTCGACATTCAGCCGCTGCAAGACTCCCTCACTGACTGGCACTGGTATGCTTTTGACTGGGATGATGCTACTCAGCACCATCAGGCCGTGCTGCCACCCGGCGTTTACTACGTGACCGTCTACAACCCGCCGGCTGGCTACTATCGGACCGCCCAGGCCTTCGACCTGCGCACAGCCGACCAGGTGACGGACATGCCTCTCGAAACCACCTATGCCCATCCCATCCCCTACGACCCGCCCGATGCCAGCAAGATCAGCATCGGCCCACCGGACGGCCTGGGCGAGGCCACCGTCGCCGGCGCGCCGGGCGCGGCCCTGCCCCTGGCCCACGTCCTGCTGGTCAACCTCAATTCTACCCACCAGAACCACACCATTTCCGAGGCCGACGGGAGCTTCACCGCCCAGATTTACGCGCCCCCCGGCTCAGCCGTCATGGTCAAGCACGGCCCACCCATCCCCGGGCGCTGGAACGATCTGAACGTTGGTGTCGCTGAGGGGCTGAATCCTTTCCCCGGCACTATCATCAACGTGCCCCACACCCACACCGGCGACGAGTACGAATTGCCCTTCGCGGCCGCTGGCGCGATAGATTTTTCCATAGATGACTCCGCAGACACCCACAACTACGTTGGATCGGCCTGGGCCATCACCGGCACCATCGGCCCGGTGGTGGTCGAGGGCCAGTGGACGCGGGTGCTGACCGGCACCTACGACGGCGAAGCAGTGCCCGGCCTCTACCTGGGCGGCCTCAACTGGACCCATCCCGCCCTGGGCGATTTGGACAACGACGGCGATTTGGACCTGCTGGTGGGCGAGCGCTCCGGCCACCTGGTGCTGTGTCGAAATCAGGGCAGTGCTGCATCGCCCGACTGGCGGTTTGAGACGGCTGACTACGCGGGCGTCGCCGCCGGCTGGTGGGCCTATCCTGCGCTGGCCGACGTGACGGGCGACGGCACGCCTGACCTGTTCGTGGGCACAGGCGACGGCACAGTGTCCATCTACTACAGCGGCGATACCCCCTCCGTCATCCTGACTGCCGGCAACGGTGCGGCCCCCGCCTTGGCCGACCTCGACAACGACGGCGACCTCGATCTGCTGGTGGGGCATGCAGGCGGCACGCTCTATCATTTCAAGAACACAGGCACGTCTTCCAATCCAGCCTGGACGCAGCAGACCAGCAACTACGCCAACATCAGCGAGGAGGGTGAGGGCATTCAGCCGGCTTTCGTGGATCTCGACGGTGATGGCGACCTCGACCTGCTGGTGGGGCTGTGTGGGCAAGTGGTCTGGTACGAACGGGGCGGCGCACCTGTTAGCCCCACCTGGACGCGCCACACCGATGATCCCATTGGCTACGGCGATGGCAGTTGTGGCACCAGCCCCGGCGCGGGCGATTGGGACGGCGACGGCGACGTCGATCTGGTCACCGGCGAGCACTGGGGGAATCTGCGCTTCTTCCGCAACGATGGCCCCCCAGCATGGACGGAGCAAGAGTTCGCGTTCCCCTTCGACCTGGCAGGCGACAGCGCCCCGGCTCTGGCTGATTGGGACAACGACGGCGACCCGGACATGCTGATGGGCCAGGCCCACGGTAACGTATTACAGTACACCAACGTCGGCACTACGACTAACCCCGACTGGCGGCCCGACGGCGTCTTGCTGACCCTGCCCTGGACCAATCACCCCCACCCCTTCCCCACCTTCGCCGACGTGGATGGCGACAACGACTACGATCTGTTCATCGGCGAGGGAGGCTGGCAGGGGGACGACGCAGGCGGCAACATCCGCTACTACCGCAACGACGGCACACCCGAAACCCCCAACTGGTCACTGATCACTGATAACTGGCTCGGCCTGGACGTGGGCGGCTGGAGCACCCCCGTCTTCGTGGACATTGACGCTGACAGCGATCGCGACCTGTTCGTCGGCGACGCCGCGGGTACGCTGACTTTCGTGGAGAACACCGGCACACCCACCGCACCGGGATGGGCCGCGCCGGTGCAGTCTTATGCTGACCTCCAACTGGGCGAGTATAGCGCACCTGCCTTCTTCGACGTGGATCAGGACGGCGCCCTGGACATGCTGGTGGGCCTGGAGAGCGGTTCGCTGGCCTACGTGCGTAACACAGGCGCGGCGGACAGTCCTGTCTGGGAGCTCGCCACCACTGAGTATCCTGGGATCAACGTCGGCGAGCGTGCCACCCCCGCCACCGCCGATGGGAGACTGTTCGTCGGCGACGGCGACGGTGGCCTCAACCTCTATCTCTACGAGGGGCCGGGCGCTCCACCCGCTACGAGCGACACGTATGCCTCCGGCGATGCGTTTCAGATTGAGGGCACGATCCGCCTGTACAGCCCGGCCATCAGCGCGTCCACTGACGTGGAGGCAATTTCTGTCATCGGCGGGGGGAGTCTGATGATGTTATTCAACCAGGACGGTCAAGCGGTGGCCGGGGAGAACTACTTCATGTCCACCCTGCTCACTCCCACCGGCTTCCCCATTCAACGCCCAGGTCGCTCCAGCGCGGAACTGGAGGCCAGCTTCGATGTGACCAATCTCCGTTACGCCGGAGGCCATATCATTGAGGCCGACCTGAGCGCGTCCGGTCGCCTGCCGGAGGACGTGCTGCCCGGCATCTACCGTCCCACCTTCTGGATGGATTTCAGCGGGGTGCCCACCGACACGACCTGGCTGGCGGCCAACGTGACACAATACACTTTCAGCGCTCGCGAAGCCCTCTTGCCGCCCATCAAAGTAGGACAAGTTGGCAACTTGCCCCACTCGCCCCACCTTGTCTGGCGGCTGCTGGCGGACGATTTTGTGCAGGGCACGCGGGGCGCCGGTGCCAGGGAGGATCAGGGAACCTTCGAGCTGGCCTCGCAGATCGTCTCCCAGGGCGCGCCGTACTACATCCCACCGGTGGACGTGCGCACGGGTGAGCCCATCACCTATCGCCTGGAGCCCTTCCTGCCTATGATCTCCTTCACCGACCGTCGCATGCCCACCCCGCCGCTGATCCCCTTCGATCTGCCTGGCGGCCAACTCAGCGTTCAAGTCCAGCAGCCTGATGGCACAGTGCGCGACCTGGGCACAGCTCCTTTTGCCCAATCCTTCAACCGCACCAAGACCACCCGTGGCGGCAACGATCTCAACAGCGGCACCGTCCAACTTGAGGACGTCTACTCCCTCACCACAGGAGATGACCGGTTCCGCGTCACCTTCGATCAATACGGCCACCACGTCATCACTATGACCGGCG
>CAZQDO010000109.1:0-14186 GCA_964592085.1 uncultured Anaerolineae bacterium
CCCGTGTTGGCCTTCTGGGAATCGAACTCGTTGCCCCAGGGCCATTCGCGGCCATGCTCTCCCCGCGCTGCCTTCTCCCACTCCGCCTCAGTGGGCAGGCGGAATTCTTGTCCAACAACCTCGCTAAGCCAGCGGCAGTAGGCCACTGCCTCGTACCAACTGACGCCCACCACCGGGTGGTCGGGCTGGTTCCATCGGGCGTCCTCCCAGTACCTGGGTTGGGCGATGCCTTCCCCCTCCCGCCAAGCCCAACCAGCTTTGCTCCAGTAAGCCTGATTTTTGTAGCCTCCTTCCTCAATGAAGCGAGCGTACTGGGCGTTAGTGACCGGGTAACGGCCGATGCGGAAGGCGTCCAAAACCACCGGCTGCTGCGGGTGTTCATCGCTAGAGGCCAGTTGGTTGTCCTCGGTGCTGCCCATCAGGAAGGGGCCGGCGGGTACAAGCACTGTCTCTGGCATCTCGGCCACTTCGATTGCTGCACGCTCGTGGCGCACCTCTTTCTCCACCACCTCCACCGGCGGTGCGCTGAGGAAGATGAAACGGTCCAGGGTGTCTGGATCCACCTCGAAAGCGAAACCTTTTTGAGCCAAAACCCGGCGCAGGCGCGGGTAGCGGTCTAGCCACTGACCATGGCGCTCCCGTAGCACCTCGTCTTCCTCCCCCCGGGCCAGCGCTGCCGCGCCCAGGATGTACTCCACCCGTTCGGCCCGGGGCAAGTTCCGGATGGTGGCGCAGAAATCGGGTCCCGCCTCGGTCAACACCAGCCATTGGGTGAAGTCCTGGCGTTGGATCCCCTCCGCCTGCTTGGAATTCACCAGCAGCGCCCACTGGAGCTCCAGGTAGTTGATGAAGGTCTTGACCCGCCGCGGATTGGTGCGCACGCCGCCGGCGATGATCTCCAGGCTGCTCAACAGCGCCTCGTCCCGAAGCTTTAACTCTTGGACGAAGACTTCCATGTCCACCTGTCGAATAGGCGGCAGCTCGAACCGCAACTGGATGATCTTGTCCAGATAGTCTCTGGCCGTCACCCCTGTTATCTTCTCGGTCTCGTAGTGAGCCTCTATCGCCGACTGGATCACGTCGGTGTCGGCGCCCAGGACGAAGACGCAGGCTGGCTTGTCCAGGAAGAGCTTGATGGTCTCCAACACCTGCACCGTCTTGTCCGGCAGGCAGCGGTCCAGGTCATCAATGAACACCACCAACACGCCCTTCTTGTTTTTCTCCTCATCCCCCTCCCGTCCCACGTACCAGTTCAGCAGCCGGTCGAAGAAGATCTGGAACTCGTCCAAAAAAGCGAGATTGGCCTTGAAGCGAGACTCTGTGTAGAAGGAGGTCATGTCAATGTCTATCTGGCCGGCGGTGAGAACCCGGGTCAGCGTGCTGAGGACGGCTTCCGGGAGCCGAACCCCCGGCTGCTTGGGATCGCTCAGGTTGGCATACAACCGGTTGATGAACCCATCCCGGCGCATCTCGCGCAGGATCTCCTCAATGAGGGCGACGAACATGGCTTCCTGCTGCCCGGCGTATTTCCAAGCGTTGAACCATACCGTCCTGCAGACTCGCAGGCCCTGCGCTTCCTCCTGGCTGTTGACGAAATTGGGAACTCGCTCCTCCATCTCGCAGGTCCGATCCAGCCGGGCTCGGATGGCCTTCATCAGGGTCGTCTTGCCAGTGCCCCATTCCCCGCTGATGCAGATGGTCAGCGGCGTATCGGTTTCCGGATTGGCGATGATGCGGGCGAATGTGTCGGCGTAGGCCTCGAACTGGAAACGGGCCTCGTCTTTCGCCTCCAACGGCAGATCGGCGAAAATCTGCGGCGTGACCAAGGGGCTGCCTCTTTCTTCGGGCATGGCTATCTCCTGTCTCGTTTCACGTGCCGACAAATCGTTCGGCGAACATTTCCCCTCCCTCGAAGGGAGGGGCTAGGGGAGGGTGAATCTTACGAGCCGCAGAATCCACCCCCTCCCAGCCTCCCCCTGCCAGGGGGAGGCGTTTCACCGCCCTCCTGGGCGGTTATGTCGCTACTCCACGGGCTTACACCAATATTATACCACACTACCCCCGACTGACCAACTTCTTCACGCTCTTTTCGAACTTCCGCCGGGGCAACAGCAGGCGGCGGCCGCAGGTCTGGCACTTGATGCCGATGTCGGCTCCCAGCCGTACCACCTCCCACTCGTAGCCCCCACAGGGGTGTTGCTTGCGCAATCGCACCACGTCACCTAAACGGATGTCCATCGGCATGGCCCGTACCCTCCCAGGTGATATTATAGCACACCCAGCCCGATATGACGAATCCTCAGCAGATCGCGGTCGCTTAGCATTGTGGGCTCCCACGCCCACAATCCGGCGGCATGGGAGCCGCCTCTGCTGTTGCGGTTTGCTTTCTTTGCCTCCTCTTTGTTTTGTGCTATAATAACCCCGCTCTAAGAAACCAGGTTTTTGCTGAGAAGGTATGACTTTTTGCACCGAGGGCGTTTCAAAAGCAATAACTCGCCCATCAAGTAGCAAAAACCCTGGTTTCTCCAAAAGCCCAGCAGTGAAACGAAAGGGGAAAGATGATCCTGGGTCGTGACCCTCTGGAAATCGTAGCTATTCTGGTCTCTCTGCTGATTGCCATTGACGTCCACGAGTTCGCTCACGCATGGATGGCCAACGAATTGGGCGACCCCACGGGCCGGTATTATGGGCGTCTGTCCCTGAACCCTTTGGCTCACCTGGACCCGATGGGCACGATCATGATGCTGCTCAGCGTTTTCTCCGGATTCGGCATCGGCTGGGGCAAGCCCGTGCCGGTCAATCCGCTGTATCTGCGCAAAGGGCCGCGCGTGGGCATGGGGATGGTCGCGGCGGCGGGGCCTATTGCTAATCTGGTGCTGGCCGCTATAGCGGCTGTCCCCATCAGGATAGCCCCCTCGTTGTTGCCGTCGTCGCTTGCGATATTGCTCCTCTCCGTGATCCTGACCAACATCGGCATAGCCCTCTTCAACCTACTGCCGATACCTCCCCTGGATGGTGCCAGCATCTTGCGAGGGATTCTCAGCACCATCCGGGCCAAATGGGCCTATCAGGTTTCAGAAGTTTTTGATAGAATAGGGACTCAAGGCTATATGCTCTTTGTCCTGTTGATTCTGGTTGATCAGATTTTGCCCGTTAGCATCCTGGATCTGATCCTTGGTCGGCCGGCTCTTCTCCTATTTCGCTTGATGACGGGCTTTTAGGTGTATCGGGTCAGCCAGTTCTTCCGGGCTCTGATGGCCTGGGTGCCGCAAGGGGAGCTCGGCCTGCTAAGCGAATACCTGACTCCCCCCCAGGCCGAGCTTTTTCTGCGGATGCCGCGATGTGACCAACGCCACGGCCTGGACGTTTTCTACGCTCTACAGAGAAAGCAGCACCATGACCACGACCTGCTGGTGGCAGCCCTGTTGCACGACGTAGGCAAGGCTGGCGGGCGGCTGCGACTGTGGCACCGGGTGCTCATCGTTCTGATCAAGGCGGTCAAGGCACCGCTGCTAGACAGGTTAGCACTGGATGAGCCGCGCAGTTGGCGGTATCCTTTTTTCGTCCACCAACGCCATCCTGAGCTGGGGGCGGAGTTGGCCCAGGCCGCGGGCTGCTCGCCTGTCACCCTGGCGTTGATTCGGCGCCACCAGGAGCCGCCGGCCAGTAATCCGCTTACAACGCGGCAGGATAAACTGCTGGCCGTCCTGCAAGAGGCTGACGGGGTGAATTAGCAGGACATTCGATTTTGTAGTCATATCACACTCAAGGAGAATTTGATGAGTAAACCGAGAATTACGATAGTGGGTTTGGGCTTCATTGGGGGATCCATCGGGCTTGCCCTGCACCAGACCGAAGGCGATTTCGAGGTCGTCGGCCACGACCGGGAGCGCGGCACGGCCAACCAGGCCAAAAAGATCGGCGCCGTGGACAAGACTGACTGGAACCTGATCTCTGCCTGCGAGGACGCCGACCTGATCGTCGTCGCCATCCCGGTGGGCGACATCAAAGACACTCTGGAAGCCATCGGCCCTTACCTCAAGCCGGGCTGCCTGATCACCGACACGGCCAGCATCAAGTCACCGGTGGCAGAATGGGCGGAGGAGATCCTGCCCAACGAAGTGAACTTCGTGGGCGGAGATCCCATCGTGGGCGACGCGGGGACATCCGGAGGGATTGAAGCAGCCAGAGCTGACCTCTTCTCCGGCGCGCTCTACTGCCTCACCCCTGCAGCCGGCGCAGCCTCCGACGCGGTGCGGCTGGCCTCCGACTTCGTTCACCTCCTGGGTGCTCAGCCCTACTTCCTCGATCCCCTGGAGCACGATGGTCTCATGGCCGGCATTGACCACCTGCCTTTCGTTCTCTCCACCGCTTTGCTGGGTGTCACCACCGAGAGCGCAGCCTGGCGGGAGATGCGCAAGCTGGCCGGAGGCGCCTTCGAGAACACCACCCGTTTCGTCTCGGCCGACCCAACCACCTGTCGCGATGCCTGTCTCGTCAACAGAGAGAACATCGTGCGCTGGATTGACGCCTGTTCGGATAAGCTGGATGAGCTCAGGGAGACCGTCCTGACCGGAGACGCCGAGGAACTGGATCGGGTCTTCGAGGAGGCGATGGTAGCCCGCCAGAGATGGCTGAGAGCCAGGGAAACAGGGGACTGGGAGGGGCAGTCGCCTGAGATGCCCAGCATGACCGGCCACATCAGTCAACTCTTCGGCCTGGGAATGTTGGGCAAGCGGCGGCGTCCTGAGCCTACAGAGGGGAAGAAGCAGGACTAATGGCCGTCGTCTACATCCTGCAATGCGCCGATGGGACGCTCTACACTGGCTGGACGACGGATCTGGAGCGGCGACTGCACGCTCATAACAGTGGGCAGGGCGCCAGGTACACCCGCGGCCGGCGGCCGGTGCGGCTGGTGTACCGGGAGGAGCAGCCTGCCAGGGGCGCGGCTCAAAGGCGAGAGGCGGCCATCCGTCGCCTGTCCAGAGCCGATAAACTGAAACTGATTGAGCGGTGTCCTGAGCCCGTCGAAGGGGGAAGGTGGAATGACGAAAGCTAATGAGTTGAGCATCTCAGTGGTCTTACCCGCTTACAACGAAGAAGAGAACGTTGGCCAGGCGGTCAGAAGTGTGCTGGAGGCGATGGGACCCATCACTCCTGATTACGAAGTCATCGTGGTGGACGATGGCAGCCGCGATGGCACCTCGGAGGTCGTCGAGGAACTGGCGGAGAGCTATCCCCAGGTCAGGCTGGTGCGGCACGAGGTCAATCGGGGCTATGGCGGGGCCTTGAATTCTGGTTTCCAGGCCGCTACCCGTGAGCTGATCTTCTTCACCAGTTCCGACAACCAGTACGACGTCGCCGAAGTGAAAAAACTGTTGCCCTATATCGAAACCGCTAATCTGGTAATCGGTTATCGGGCCAAGCGGCAGGACCCCTTCATCCGTCGCTTCTTCGCCTGGGGCTGGAATACGCTGGTGAATCTGCTGTTTGGCTACGTCTCGCGCGACATTGATTGTGCTTTCAAGCTGTTCAGCCGCGAAGTTGTCCGCCAGGTGCCCATCACCTCAAAAGGGGCCATGATAGACACGGAGCTGCTGGTGGGGGCGAAGAGAAAGGGGTTCCGCATCTTTGAGGTGCCGGTGAGCCATTTCCCTCGCCTGGCGGGAGAGCAGACGGGAGCGAACATTCGCGTCATTCTGCGGGCCTTCCGCGATCTATTCCGGTTTCGTGTGCAACTGTGGAGAGAAGCGGAGTAGGTCAATGACCAATGACCAATGACCAACCCACAAGATACGGAACACGCGATACGCAACACTTTACATTTAAACCGAGAGTGGCTCTACCGTGCTTTGTTGCTTCTCCTCATAGCCCTGGCCTTCGTCCGCGGGGTCTACGGGTTGGGGTTCAATAGCCTCTGGTGGGACGAAAGCCTGAGCTTGCAGAGGGCCAGCTACGATCTGCCCCTCGTCCTGTCCAACGAGATCGTCCTCACCGATACCTCCAGACAGGTGATCACGTTCGACAATCACCCCCCCCTCTATTTCCTCCTGCTGCACTTCGTGGTCAAATTGGCGGGGCAGAGCGAGTTCGCCTTGCGCTTCCCCTCCCTGGCCTTCAGTGTATTGACCGTACCCCTGCTCTACGCCGTGGGCAAGTACCTCTTTGATCGTCGAGCAGGGTTGTTGGCCGCCCTCTTTGGCGCCATCTCCCCCCTATACCTCTGGTACTCCCACGAGGCGAGAATGTACACCATGCTCACGTTTTTGGGCCTGTTGTCGTTCTACTCCCTGTTGAGGATACTAACGTCGAACGTCAAACGTGAAACGTCAAACGTGAAACGTGAAATATCCAACCTCCAACTGCCCATCATCTACATCCTGTCCTCCGCGGCCATGTTGGCCACCCACTACCTGAGTGCCTTGATCTTGCTGGCGGAACTTGTTATCTTCCTTTCGTTCATCCGGAATGCCAGGTGGCGGCGGGTAGTGATCCCGGTGGTTGGCGTGCTATTGATCGCCGGCCCTATTCTCTACTACGGATTCTCTGTCTTACCCAAAGGGGAGATGGCCGGGTTCCGCTTTATCCCCCTGATCGAGCTTCTGCGCGATGTGTCCAACTCCTTCAGCCTGGGGATATCGGTCAAGACCGAACGGGTGTTGGCCGTCCATTGGGTCTTTCGAGGCGTTATTCTCATCGGGTCTCTGTCCATAATCTGGAAGACTTTCCGCTGCCCTCCAGCCTCCAGCAAACCCCTATCAGCTTTGATTTATTTATTTGTGCCTGTCTTCTCGATCTATCTGCTCTCCTATGTTCGACCGGCCTACATGAACATCCGCCATCTGATCATGGTCAGCCCGGCCTTCTATCTGATCTTGGCCAGTGGGCTGATGGCCATCAGCGAAAAATGGCCGCTGGTCTTCGCCAGTTGTCTGGCCCTGATGATCGCTGGCTCGGCCCACTCCACCCAGCAGTACTTTTACAACGAGAAATACGCCAAAGACGATCATCGGGCCTGGGGCGAGTACCTCAAGGCTCACGCCCAACCGGGCGACGTCATCGTGGTAGACCCGCCCCACACCTCTCAGCTCTACCACTACTATGCCGACGCCGGCCTGCCCTGGACAGGACTGCCTCGGCTGGCCAGCTCCGACCAGGATACCATCTCCGCCCTTGAAGAATTGATGGCCGAGTACGACCGCATCTGGGTGGCCCTCTCTCACACTCCGCCCTGGGGCGACCCGGATTTCTTGCCCAAGACCTGGCTTGAGCAGAACGCCTTTTTGGTGGATGATCAAAGCTTCCACAGCTACGCCTCTCTGGTGCAAGTATTCTGTTTCCTGACCAGCCCACCTACCCTCGATGCTCTGCCGGAGGTCCAACACCCGATGGAGGTCAACTTCGAGGACAAGCTCCAGCTTTTAGGGTATGACCTGCAGAGCAGATCCGCCGCTGGCGGCCAGTTTGTGCACCTGAACCTGTACTGGAAAGCTCAGCAGGAGCTGGGACAGGACTATGGAATCTCACTGCGTCTTCTTGATGAAGAGAACCGCCTCTGGGGATGGGCCGACCGCGCCCCCCTCAACGGACGGTATCCCACCTCACAGTGGTCGCCAGGCCAGATCGTCAAGGACGACTACGAGTTGTTGATTGACGTCGGCACGCCTCCAGGCTGGTACCGCCTGGAGATGGTGGTTCACGACGACAGTCGCCAATTGGTCGTCGTCGGTGAAGATCCGAATTCCCAGGGGGCGATGGTAGAGATGGGACTCCTTCAAGTGGGAAAGCCCCTCTCTTCCCCTGCTGTAGCTTCGTTGTCTCTGGATCATCGTCAGGTTGTGGATTTTGGCGACCTTCAACTTCTGGGCTATGGCTTCGCCGAGGGGAGCTACCGTCCGGGGGATTGGGTGTGGATACGGCCATACTGGCAGGTCTCGCGAAAACTGGCGGAGGACTACTCTTTCTACTTTCGCCTGGTGGATGAGCACAAGCAACTCTGGGCCGAGACAGTGATTCAGCCCGCCGGCGACGGATACCCCACCAGTTCTTGGGAGGAGGGGGAAATCGTGAAAGGGCAGCACGCCCTGCGCATCCCCCTTGAGGCCCCCGGCGGCGATTACTACGTGGGAATTGTGCTGCGCGAGCCCGAAATCGCCGAGCCGACGGGGCTCCTGGCTGGTCTGTTGGGAGCGCTCTCCTCCGATAGCTCGGCTCTCGACATGGGAAAGATTCACGTGACTCAGATCGAGCGCGAGTTCGACGTTCCGACCATCCAACACCCTCAGCAGATCAACCTGGGTGGGCTGGTGGAGTTCCTGGGTTATGATTTGGAGGGAGCCGGGTTCAGTGCCGGCGAAGCCATACCACTGACCCTCTATTGGCGCGCCCTTGAGCCAATGGACACCAGCTACACCGTGTTCACCCACCTGATTGACGAGGACAATCGCATCTGGGGGCAGCAGGACAACCCGCCCAAAGAAGGTCAGCACCCCACGACGCTGTGGATAAAGGACGAGGTGGTCACAGACAAGTATAGCATCGTCATAGACCCCAATGCCCCATCGGGCCAATACGCCATCGAGCTCGGCCTGTACATCGCGAAATCGGGAGCGCGTCTGCCGGTTCTCGATGAAGAGGGGGAGATCGTGGATGATCGGATATTGTTGCGAAAGGTGTGGGTGATAGCGGAAACGGAGTAATGACCAGACGAACTTACAACATCCTCATGATCGCTCCCACCAGCTTCTTCCTCGATTACGGCTGTCACGTTCGCATCGCCGAAGAGGCGTGGATTCTGGAGAAGCTGGGCAACCAAGTCACTATCGTTACTTATTACAAAGGCGGGGATTTGGACGGTGTAGCCATTGAGCGCACTCGGCCCATCCCCTGGCGGCACGATTACGAGGTGGGTTGCTCCAGGCACAAGCTCGCCTTCGACGTGCTCCTGTCCATCAAATCGCTGGAAGTGGCTCTGCGCAACAAGCCCGACGTCATTCACGGCCACCTGCACGAGGGCGCTCTGATCGGTTACGTGCTAGGCAAGCTGTGGGGCGTGCCCTCGGTCTTCGACTTTCAGGGCAGCATGACGGGCGAGATGATTGACCACCGCTTTCTGAACCCCGATGGCGCCCTCTACGGTCCTTTGCGCTGGCTCGAACAGGTCATTGATCGCCTCTCTCCAGCCATCATCACCAGCTCCCAGCACGCGGCCGATCTGCTGAGAAACGATTTCAACTGCGATTCCGGCCGCATTCACATCGTGCCCGATTGCGTCAACACCGACACCTTCCGGCCTGATGCCATCACTGAGGAGGAGCGCGCCAACCTGAAAGCCCAGTTAGGCATCCCTCCGGGGCGCAAAGTGGTGGTCTATCTGGGCCTGCTGGCTAAGTACCAGGGCACACCCCTCCTGATACAGGCAGCCGCACAGTTGGTCAAAGTTCGCCCCGACGTCCATTTCCTGATCATGGGCTTTCCAGGCGAGGGGGAGTATCGGGATTATGCGCACAGCCTGGGCCTGGCCGGTCACGTCACTTTTACGGGCAAGATGCCCTACCAGCAAGCGCCGCACTTCCTGGCCCTGGGCGACGTGGCCGTGTCCACCAAGATCGCGGCCACCGAGGGTAGCGGCAAGCTGTTGAACTACATGGCCCTGGCCCTGCCCACCGTGACCTTCGACACCCCCGTCAGTCGCGAGTACCTGGGCGACTGGGGCATCTACGCTGAGCAGGGCAACCCCGCAGCTCTGGCCGGGGCACTAAGCTCCATCCTGGAAGACGAGGAAAGGACTGCCACCCTGGGGGCGGGCCTGCGGCAGCGGGCCATAGCGCGGTATTCCTGGGAGCAGGCGGGCAGGCAGATCATGGGGATATACGATTCGCTTCGCTGAGGACTGACGCCTTCTCTTTTGGGTCACAGCACAAAGCCACCTGTATCAACCGCGCAGGTGGCTTTGTGTCGCTGCTCAAGACGTGCCCCTTCGGGTTTCAGGGGTAGCTCTTCAAGATGGTGGGCAAGTAGACCTGGTTACCGATGAAGATGGACACGCTGCCTTGTCCGACGAAGTGATCGCTATCGGCGACCTCCAGGGTGATGGTGTGCCAGCCGGGCCGCAGATCGTCGAAGCGCAGCTCACGGCCCACACCCAGCTCTCCCTCCAGGCTCGACGACCAGGTGAACAGGGCGTCGTCGGTCAGCGGGCCGTCCTCCAGGTCAGTGGCGGCTCCCTCCAGTACTACCAGCCTCCCCTGTGGGACGACGCTGCCATTCTGCGGATACACGACGTACACCTCTGGCGGCTTGCCTTCCACGGTGAAGGTGCCGTCCGATTCATCCTGGCTGGTGTTGACCCCATCGGAGGCAAGCACGCGGATCTGCGCCGTCTCACTACCGGCCAGACCGCCAGCATCCAGAGCGTAGTTCTCCCCAGTCAGGCCGATGGCTGCGGTCTCCCAGGTGCCCCCGCCGTCGGAGCTGTATTGCAGGACATAGCGCAGCGGGTCGCCGTCGGCATCATCCCCGGTCCAGGAGACGGTATGCTCACCGTAAGGCGGCCAGAACTCTCCACCGTTGGGCGAGAGCAGAGTGACCTCTGGCTCATTAGCGCTGACGTTGGTGACGTGCAACACCGACTGGCCCTCTTTGATGACGATGCGCGCCGTGCCGGCCTGCCAGGGGATGACTTGCCGGAAGTAGATACTGTCGTTGACAGGGTCATCCGGGTCCTCAAAGATGTTGAAGTAGCGCGTGAAGAGAGGCGTGCTATTGGCATTCTGCAGTTCCATGGTGTAGGGGCCCTCGCCCGCCCCGTCGCTGGTGCCGGCTGGCAACATATACCTGTAGAAGGGCCGGGTCATGCTCACCAGGCCATCAACAATCGTGCCAGAGCCAACCAGATATTCCTGCTCAATGCTGGTGGCTGGCCGCACCGTCTGCTGGCCGGCAGCACTGGGGCGGAACGACTCCCGTAGGGCTTCGTAGGTCATGTCGGAGATCCACTGGGGACCACAGTACGTCATGAAGTCCTTGTAGGTGTTGGGGTCCAAGTAGACTGGCGCGCCGGGGTCCGCCAGGTCCACGCCATAGACGCCGATGACACCCTCGGGGTGCTGTATGCCCCCCCCGTCAGGTTCACACCCTATACCGCGACAGCACGTGTGAGGCCGTCCTCGGTTGTGGCCGACCTCATGGGCCATAAGTCTGCCGCCTGCATCGCTGCCAGCGTAAACGAGGCTGCAGGCCACTTTTCCCGGCCGCTGGCCTTTGCCCCCCGCGCACTTTTCTTCCCCTTCATCATTTATCAGGCAGTGGGGTACCGAGTTGTCTACCATGCCGTACCAGTGTGACGTTTCCGAGTCGCCCCGCAGGTCACGCAGGTAGGCCAGTAGCTCACCCCACCCACCGCCCACGCCCTCCAACCACCCTCCAGGGCGGAGGTCGTAGGATACCGAGCAGTCACGGATGTCAACGACGTTGACGGTGTTGATGGGATAGGTCCTAAGCAGCCAGCGATAGGTTTCTTCGATCGTGGCCGCAGGACTGATTCCATCTGCTGTGACTCTAACCATGGTCACGTCCAGGGGGTTGGCAGCGTAAAAAGTGGGCGTCTCCCATGGCCAGGTCGAGTATTGATTCTCCGAGTTCCAGCAGCCGGGGCACTCGCGGCCTGGTGTGTCGTAGTTGACCCAGGCCAGGAAGTCATGCTCCCCGTCGGTCGTCCAGGCATCTGGCAGCAGGAAGTTGATGGTGCGGTTCATATCACCTATGATCAATGGGTCACTCATGGGGTCGGCGCTGGGCAGAAGATCGGCCGGGGCGATGGGGGAGATCCAATCAAAGCCGTGATAGAGTCGGCCGTAGACGTCGGTCACCTCGTCGGCGGTGCCGGTGACGCCGACGTAGACCCGAGCCAGGGTACGCTTGCCCGCGATCAGGGGCTCGCCGTGCAACACCTGAATGAGCTCAATCCCCTCGGCCGTCAGGTCCAGACTGGGAGGTGGGGTGGGCGTGGGGGTGGGTCTCAAGACGACACGGAAGTCAATGTCACGCACATCATCGCCGTCGCCCAGGTGCACCAGGCGGCTGTTGGTCGAGAGCCACTCGTACTCAAACATGACATCAATCGTCGTTTCATCCACCACCAATTCGTAGTCATCCGGAGGCAGGTCGGCGAAAGCGTATGTGCCGTCCGCGGCTGTGGTCTCCCCTCCCCAGCGGCCCCAGTCGCTCCTGAAGAGTTCGACCCGTACGTCGTCAATGCCGCTATCGCCTGTGTTATAGGCTCCGTCCTCGTCGGCGTCCTCGTACACCCTGCCGCTGATGGAACCGGGCGTCCCTGCGCTGGGGTCGCCGAAGTTAATGATCAGCCTCGGATGACGGGAGTCATGTTCCCGACTGCGAAAACTGCGGTTCGTAGAGGTCCCGCTGGCACAGCGAAGCTGTAGGCCGTAGTTGCCCGATTCGCCGCTGAGCCAGCTCTGTACCAGATCGGTCACGTCCCAGGCATAGTCGCCGCCGGTTACAGGCCCCACCGACACGCTATCCTCGATCAGGTCTGATACGAACGGCTGATTGGTCCAGTTGGTCGTGTCCTCACTCCAGGCCTCCCAGCTCAGGATCACCTTTCTCAACTCCACAGGGAGCATGTCGTAGCCGTTCACATACTCCAGACGCACCACAAAGCTGGCGCTGTGGATGATGGTGGGCAGTCCGGACAGGTCAAAGCGGAAGAGCCCCCTGTACTCGTAGCCGAACTCGTCGCCCCCCACGATCACTAGTCGCTCGGAGCCGTGGATGGACGAAGGATCGCCCTCGTAGACGTAGGTGTCGGCCACCGGGTATAGCGTAATCGAGGGCGCATCGTCCAGGTCCACCCGCAGGGAGTAGGGATGAGCCGCGTCCCACAGGGCACCCGACGCCCTGGTGACCCGGACCCGGTAGTCGCCAGCAGTGACAGCGATGTAAGTCAGGTCCCGGGGTTCTGTGTCCGTGCCTGGCCGGATGGCGCGTGCCACTATTGAACCGCTGGGGTCGAAAAGGGCCAACTGGTAGCTGTGGGGCAGGTCGTAGAGCTGGACATGGATCTCGGTGCCGCTGGCGACGGTGAAGCGGAAGAAGTCCCAATCCCATCGAGGGCAGATGTAGGCGTGGATTTCCACCCCCGTGCTGATGGGCGCGGCCGTGTCGTAGGTATCGTTGGGTTCGTACGAGTCAGGTGCGCAGGTGGGAGTAGGCGTCGCGGTGGGAGTCGTGCTGGTGGGAGTCGGGGTGGGCGTTTCTCCCGAATCCAGGTTCAGGGCATAGGGCTTGTCCGGGGCGAAGGCGCCGGCCACGCCGAAGACACGTATCCTATAGTCTCCTTCCATTTCGGAAGCGGTGTAAGTGATGCTCTCTTGAATCGTCCCAGCGTTGTGAGAGCTGGCCACGAGCACGCCAAGGGGATTGTATATCTCCAGGTCGTAGTTATGGGGCAGGTCGGCCAGGCTCGCCCGCTTTTCCGAATCTGGGCCGTCCAGGATTACCTTGAGTTCCTGATAGCGGGCCAGGTCAATACTGAACCAGTCCTCGTCGCCAGCGAAACAGATATAGGCCAGGTACTCCCCATCGCTCAGCGGCCAGGCCTCTTCGAACTTCTCGTTCGGCTCGTAGGGATCAGGGCAGGAGGGAGCAGTGGTCGAAGTGGGTGTGGGCGTTGGTGTCGGCGTGCGAGTGGGCGTGAACGTCGGCGTGGGAGTACGAGTGGGAGTGAACGTAGGTGTGAGCGTCAAGCTCTTCGGCTGCGGCTTGAAGGTATAGGGATAATCCCGGCTGTGGGCCCCTTGCACGCCGAAGATTTGGGCATAGTAATCGCCGCTCTCGCTGGCCATCACTTCGATGGCCTCAGCAGACGTGCCGCCTCCCGTGGAGCACCCCAACTGTTGCTGACCCGGGCTATAGAGACAAAGGTCGTAGTTAGCCGGCAGGTTGTAGAGGTCCAACCGGATCACCTGACCGGCATTGACCGCGAACTTGAAGTAGTCCAGGTCGCCCTTATCGCAGATATAGCTTTGGATGGCGCCCGGCGACAAGAACCAGGCCTGGGCGAAGTTATCGTTAGGCTCATAGGGGTCTGGACAAGTCGGCGTGCGAGTGGGAGTGGCCGTCGGGGTAGCGGTAGGCGTCGGCGTGCAGGTCGGAGTACGGGTAGG
>CAZQDO010000110.1:0-14150 GCA_964592085.1 uncultured Anaerolineae bacterium
CTTCCTCAGGGCATTGATGGTGCCCAACTTCACCTTAAAACCGATATGAGCCAACCGATATGAGCCAAGATACTGTGTGCTGATTGGAGACTTCTTATGGCAACGAGATCACTTGCATTTGTTATCTGCTTGCTACTTATCTCTTCTGCTGGCTGTGCCGTGTGGTCGGCAAGACACCCTGAATCAATGCCCTCTTCTGATTTCCGTGGAGAAATCGAGCTTGGGGAAACAAAACGGCATACGTTCCTGGTTGATGCAGGGGCACAGGTCCAGTTCATTGTGACGACCCTTGACGCAGATCTTGAGGTGGTGATATATGACCCCGATGGAACCAGGATAGACCGTCAAGCGGTTGATATGAACCCCAACATCGAATATGGCAAGGAGGATACTGGCGAAGGGGGGAAGTACACCTGGTACATAGTTCAAAATCCAACTCCAGGCAAGTGGCAAGTGGAAATCACGGCTACTACGGGTGGAGAGTACATAGCGAGTGTGGAAATAGAGAGCGATGTTTCCCTGGTGGCTTCTACAGATAAAGGGAGCTACCGAATATACGAGGAGATTCAAATAAAGGCCACGTTTAGAGACGGGGATGTGCCTATCATTGGAGCAGACGTGATGGCAGAGATTTGGAAACCGGATCAGAGCGTGGATAAAGTAACCCTTTATGACGACGGGACGCACGGCGATGACACGCCAGATGATGGAATGTATTTCAACGTTTATCCTGGCTCTTCTATACCTGGGTACATAGACATTAGCGTTGCCGCGGCTACGGCCAGCATCGCCAGGACGGCTGAGCGCCACATAGTAGTGACTCCTGGCACGGCCAGGCTCACTGGTGTCTACAACGAAAAGCCGATAGACAGTGACGCAGATGGCCTCTACAATATATTGCGCATAGATGTCGAGGTGGACATTGTTACTGTCGGCCATTATGAGATTGCAGGTTACCTGGAAAAGGATCCTTTGAAGCCGGCTATAGCTTATGCGGAGTACAACACACAACTCCAAGGTGCTGGGCAGCTCTCTGCTGGCAGACAATACATCTCTCTGGAATTCGATGGTGAGCACATTCGCGCGAGCAGGCTCAATGGACCGTATCAGGTACGGGTTATTTTGTACGATCAAAGCGATACATCAATTGAGGTGGACACCAACGCTGGAGCCCCATACATTACCGGGAGATATGCAGCAGACAGATTTCAGGACTGAAGCCAAATAAGCCCAATGAGTTCATGGAAGGAGAAAGTAATGAAGAGGCGAGCAATAGGGTACATGATAATAGTGTTAAGCTTGGTCTTGATTGGCAGCAATATGGTCTCGGCATCATTGCCAAAGGTGCCAATGATGAATCCCCCTACCCCCACACTTACAGTGGGCGAAGGCCCGGGTGACACGGTCAAGCCTACTCCATTGATGGGGCTTCAATTTGCACATACCGGCAGCAGCCCCATTGAACCCCCAGAAGAAGACGACGGCACCTTCGTAACGGACACTGGTTTTCCAACGATGGACGTTTATTTGTTTCGCGATGAAAGCCCCATTGTTTTTGACATCGAAATTGATCGCTGCCTTGGTGAAGCACCGACCGAGGTTTATCTGAAACTGGTCGTTTGGGATGTTGATGAAGATTTCGCTGGCGATCCGGACCACCCGGATTGGGAACGAGAAGTTGACAAGGTTTACGTTAATGACCACTATGTAGGCGATTTAACCGGGGCCAATCAGACTTGGAGTGTTACGCAGCTTCTTGAGGTTGACGCCGAGTATCTAAACTTCCCACAAGACTGTGCCTCTCCCATACCTCCTACGCCTGCGGTAAATACGATACGTATTGACATTGATACAGCCAACGAAGATATCGGCGAACTCATTTGGGCTGTTGAGGTCGATTGGGGAGCCCTGATTATCACTGAGCCTCGCCTTCCCATAGTGCTGGTTCATGGTTGGGGTGGAAACGCTTCGTCGTGGGACACTTTCAAAGGATTCCTCGATGACGATGGTATCCCTTATCGAGTGGCGAGCACTCTTGATCCGAAGGGATCAATCAGCGACAATGCCGGAAAGATACGCGAAGAGATTAATGCCGCCAAAGCCGAATTTGGCGTAGATAAGGTAAACCTGATTGTGCATAGCAAAGGAGGGGTGGACTCAAGAATGGCCATCCGCTATGCGGGAGATGTCGAACATCTTATACAACTTGCCTCGCCCAATCACGGTACCAAGGTGGCCGACTTCTTTTGGGTACCTGGAGATCCTCTTAAGGTGGAACAAATAACGACTTGGTGGATAGAGAGAAATCTCAATTATCAATTTGATCTGTCTACTGAGCCACCGATTCTGCTAGGCACAAGATATGTGAAAAACCCCGAAGTGGATTATATGATTGTTATCGGGACGGCCGGAGGGATTAGAGGGGTTATAGGAGAGATCGCTGGTCTCGAGGATCCCCATGACGGGTTTGTCTCCAAACTTGGCGCCACATTCCCCTGGAATCCCTCTGTCTCTCACACCTATCCCCTTCCCGGCGAAGAAGATGTCGATAAGACCTTCGATCTAGATCACGGGGGAATAAAAGAGGAAGGGGCGGTTTATGAGTGGGTCATGGAACAGCTATATCCAGGAATGTATCCGTCTGCTGCTGCAATGCTTGAAGAGGTGGGTATTCAGGAAAGTCAGGCCGCAACGACTTCAACGGCATTCGAGTCCCCGCAGCGAGTTATGGATCTCACAGCGGAAATCAGCGCCGGCGAGACCTTGAGCCACATTGTCTCGGTGGATGCCGTCGACCAAGCCAGTTTCGTTGTGTCCACTCTTGATGCCGATTTGAGCCTTGTGCTCTATGACCCTGACAGCACCAGAATAGACCCCACCGTTGCCGCTGGCGATCCAGGCATTGAATATATCCAGACAGATGATGAGGAATGGGGTGGATTTACCTCGTATACGATTCAGAATCCAACCCCTGGCGATTGGCAGATAGAAGTCGCCGCCACCGTGGGCGGGACGTATGTGGCTATTGTGGAAGTGGATAACGATACCAGCTTATCAGTCTCAACAGACAAAGGCAGCTACCAGGCCAATGAGGAGATTCAAATAACGGCGACTTTTGCAGATGGGGGCACGCCAATCACTGGGGCCGTAGCGACTGCCACAATACAGAAATCCGATCAGACGACTGACACCTTGACCCTCTACGATGACGGAACTCACGGCGATACCACATCAAACGACGGGATATACTTTAACACCTACGCTGGCACATCGGTAACCGGATACACCGACATATTTGTGACGGCGATTGCAACCGGTGTCCAGAGGGAAGCCAGTACCCATATAGTTGTAGCTCCTACCACAGCCCAACTCACAAGTTCTTATAGCGAGACCCCCGTAGACAGCGACGGGGACGGCTTATACAACACTCTGCGTATAAACGTTGGCGTTGACGTATCACTTGCCGGTGATTATGAAGTCAGCGGTGTCCTGCAAGACGCTTCTGGTAATACCATAGCTCAAGCGGGATTCTCCACTCTGTTGGAAGGCAGCGGCGAACCCGGTGTCGGTCAGCAGTTCATCTCTCTTGACTTCGATGGGGGGCTCATCTATCAACACGGGGTTGATGGCCCGTATTTTTTGAAGCATGTGGTTGCCTACGATCAGAACGATGTATCTATACAGACTGATTATGTACAAGATGCGTATACTACCTCTGCGTACGCCTACACCAACTTCCAAAGGGATGCCATAGTGCTAACCAACAACAACTCTGATGTTGGGGTAGATACAGACGGAGATGGGTTCTATGATTACCTCAATGTAAACCTGGAGTTTGATGTGCTCATCCCGGGATCCTACAATGTCAACGCTCGATTAGTAGATAGCGATGGAGGCGAAATCGTGTGGGCCAGCACAGATGTATATCTGTCAGGCGGGGCGCAGGTCGTTCAGCTTCAATTCGACGGGACAAAGATCGGAGAGCATGGCGTTGATGGGCCTTACGTCGTCAGAGACCTGACGATATTCATAACCACGGGCGGTACATCTGCTATCTTTGACAACGTTCATGTAACTTCAGCCTATCACTTCTGGGAATTTGAGGGGGTAGTAGAAGCAGAAGACGAGGGCTTTGTACGTCCAATGCCATCTAACATCTGTGCAACGGCAGGTTACTACCTTGAGCACTGCGATGGGTCGGAAGGATGGATGATACACGGCCTTTATGACGATCTGAGCTTGTACTTGGGGGATTATGTCAGAGTATCTGGCCCAATAGAAGATCCTTTAGGTGGAGGTCGTTGCGCCTACATTGGTGTGATCGATTTGGAAGTAATAGAGCCGAATCCTTGCCAGCCTAATCGAGTCTACCTCCCCCTCATCCTGAAGAAGTACCCACCAGATACTACCCCTCCAGCAAAAGTAATCAACCTTTCCACAAGTAACCCATCGCTTGATTCTATAACCTTAAATTGGACCGCTCCAGGCGATGACGGCAATACTGGTACTGCCTGGAAGTATGACGTTAGATTTTCGACCTCGCCAATTACAGATGCCAATTGGCCCACGGCTGCTCACTGTGAAGGAGAGCCTGCCCCTCAGCCGGCAGGGAGCAGTGAAACTTTCACCTGTCATGATTTACCAACTCCCAACACCACCTACTACTTCGCTCTAAAGACTGCTGATGAGATGCCCAATTGGTCAGGTCTGTCCAACGTTGCCTCAGGAACAACGTTGCCCACAGACCCTACTCCTCCAGCAACAGTGACTAATCTACGCACAAGCAACCCAACAGTGGATTCTATAACCTTGAATTGGACTGCCCCTGGTGATGACAGCAACACTGGTACCGCCTCACAATATGACATCAGATATTCGACTTCATCAATTACAGACGCTAACTGGGACGTGGCTGCTCGGTGTGCAGGGGAGACTGCTCCTAAGCCAGCAGGGAGCAGCGAGACTTTTACTGTTCATGGCCTAACTCCCAACACCACTTATTACTTCGCCTTGAAGACCGCCGATGAGGTGCCCAATTGGTCAGGTCTTTCCAATAATGCCTCAGGAACAACCCTGTGTCCTTCCGATCAACTCATCATCAACTGCGGTTTTGAGGCGGACGAAGGCTGGGTGTTTGGCGAAACCCCTCGTCCGGCCGTTTACACCACGGAGGACGCACACTGGGGCGCTCGCTCTGTGCGTCTGGGCATCAAGCCCCCCACCACCGATGCCTATAGCTGGTCTTCGGTGCGCCAACGGATTACCATCCCAGCTAATGCTGCAAGCGCTACCCTTTCGTTCTGGTACAAGCCTTTCAGCGAGGCTCCATGCGGGGGTAACTGGCAGCAGTTCGATTGGAGTGACTTCAGTGTGGATCAGCCGGGTCGGATTCGGCCTGGCAGGAACTCACTCAGTTGGGCTTCATGCGACTGGCAGCAGGCCCTCATCCTGGCCGACGATTACCCAAACCCCACCATACTGGCCACAGTGTTGAGCATCAGTTCCAACAGTGGCGTGTGGACTAACAAAACCTTCGACCTCATGCCCTTCGCCGGGCAGACAGTGTGGGTTTACTTCAACGTCTATAACGATGGGTGGGGTTACGGGAGAACCTGGATGTACGTGGACGATGCTTCGGTGATGGTATACTACTGAGCAGCGCTGACACTGATAAGGGAAACAGCCGAGCTGGGTTGTCTAGCTCGGCTGTTTCCTTGCCCCTAAACTCTAACATCCTCCGGCTCGTAAAGGGTGCATTTCAGTTTTTTGGAAAACGGGGCATAATAGCTCCTGAGCAACCCATACTCACACAAGGGCGGTTCGCAAGACCAGGGATGCATTGGAGTCTCGTCGGAGCTGAGCGGTTACTCCTTGTGCAATCTGCCATCATGAGCAGTCGCTTCGATGAACGCTGGCGGCAAGCCTACAACTCGCCACCAAACTGAAATGCACCCCTCGTAAAAAAAGATGTTGACTTGCACTCTCAAATGGTGTATAATATAGCCACCAAAAACAGGCGGAAGGAGATGCCTATGCCAAAAACAGCTACCAAGCGCATCAACGTGACCTTTCCGGTACAATTGCTGGAAGACCTGGATAGATATTCGCCACCACGTAAGCGAAATAAAGTCATTGTGGCAGCCACCGAGAGCTATGTGCAAAAATTGAAACTGCTGGCCGTTCTCAAGGAGACGGCTGGCGCATGGGACGACGAGAGTCACCCGGAGCTGGCTACGCCTGAGGACATTGATCGCTGGTTGCGCCAGATACGGTCTACTTGGCGGAGTGAATCCCTGTGGCAGGAGGAGTGAGGTGCCTGACTATCTCCTCGATTCGTGCGTGCTCATCCGTCATCTGCGACGCCACAAGCCCACCACAGACCTTGTGAGCGCGCTGATCTTGGAGGGGCAGGTAAGCATCACTACTATCTCGCGCACAGAGATCATCGAGGGGATGCGTGAGCACGAGCGAGAAGCCACCATGCGCCTGCTGGATTCCCTGCCTGCATACCCTCTGGATGTTGCCATCGCCGACATGGCTGGCGAATACATTCGTCGCTACCGGGCCCAAGGAATCACCCTGGATAAACCGGATGCCATCATCGGAGCCACCGCCATTCTTCACGGCCTGGTGCTGGTCACTTACAACCGAAAACACTTCCCCATGCCTGAACTACAGTTGTATGAGTAGAGGCCTTCAAATAAGCACCCAAGACACAGCCGAGTTCGATTTCCTCGACTCGGCTATTTTCTTGCCCCTAAACTCTAACAAAACTCTAACACTCCTCTAGTGTTGTTCTAACACAAATGGGTTACAATATAGGCGTAAACCTTCAGGGGAAGGAGCGGTAAGGATGAAGATGATCTGCGCCAATTGCGGCTTCGAGTTCAACTGGCAACCGACCATCGTGGATGGGGTAGTTTACTGCTGCATCGGCTGCAGCGAAGGCGGTCCCTGCTCCTGCGATTACGACAATTTGCCGCAGCCCGATGATCGCACGGCGCTGGCCTCCATTCCCCCGAATGATGAAAAGAAGAGGAGTATAAGAAGATATGAGCAAAATTGTTGGTATTGATCTGGGAACGACGAACTCTGTTATCGCTGTGCTGGAGGGCGGGGACGCGACGGTTATCCCCACCGCTGAGGGCGGACGGCTTTGTCCCTCGGTGGTGGCTTTCACCAAGACGGGCGAGCGACTGGTGGGCCAGGTGGCCAAGCGCCAGGCTACGGTGAACCCCGACAACACCGTTTTCTCCATCAAGCGTCTGATGGGGCGGCGCTACGACGACCCAGAGGTAGAGAAAGCCAGGAAGATTCTGCCCTACAAGATTGTGGAAGGGCCAGCGGGCGATGCCCGCGTCCACATTCCCGTCACGGGCAAGACCTATACGCCTCAGGAGATCTCGGCCATGATCCTTCAGAAGCTGAAGAGGGACGCCGAGAGCTACCTGGGCGAGCCGGTGCGGCAGGCGGTTATCACGGTGCCTGCTTACTTCAACGACTCTCAGCGACAGGCCACCAAGGACGCCGGCAAGATCGCCGGGCTGGAGGTGCTGCGTATCGTCAACGAGCCTACAGCTTCGTCCCTGGCCTATGGGCTGGACAAGAAGGAGCTGGAGACCATCCTGGTGTTCGACCTGGGTGGCGGCACCTTTGACGTGTCCACCCTGGAGGTGGGCGAAGGGGTGGTGGAGGTCAAGTCCACCAGTGGCGATACGTTCCTGGGCGGCGACGACTGGGATCAGCGAATCACGGACTACATCGCCGACGAGTTCAGGAAGGATCAGGGCATTGATCTGCGCCAGGATCGCCAGGCCCTACAGCGGCTAAAGGAGGCGGCGGAGAAGGCCAAGGTCGAGCTCTCCACGGTGACGGAGACGGAGATCAACCTGCCCTTCATCACCGCCGACGCCTCTGGCCCCAAGCACCTGACCATGAAACTGACCCGGGCCAAGCTGGAGCAGCTCACCGAGGACCTGGTGGAGCGTTGCCGCGGCCCCTTCGAGCAAGCTCTGTCTGACGCTGGCCTGCGGGCCAGTGAACTCAATGAGGTCGTGCTGGTAGGTGGCGCCACCCGGATGCCGATGATTCAAGACATGGTGAAGGAACTTACCAGCGGCAAAGAACCTCACAAGGGGGTCAATCCCGACGAGGTGGTGGCGGTGGGAGCTGCCTTGCAGGCAGGTGTGCTGGGCGGCGAGGTCAAGGACGTGCTGCTGCTGGACGTGACGCCGCTAACGCTGGGCCTGGAGACCCTGGGCGGCGTGAGGACGCCCCTCATCGAGCGCAACACCACCATCCCGGTGCGGAAGAGCGAGATCTTCTCCACCGCCGAGGACGGCCAGACCGCCGTGGACATCCACGTGCTGCAGGGTGAGCGGTCTATGGCCGCTGACAACATCACCCTGGGCCGTTTCCGGCTGGAGGGTATCCCCCCGGCACCGCGGGGCCTTCCGCAGATCGAGGTGACTTTCGACATTGACGCCAACGGCATCCTGAACGTCGCCGCGCAGGACAAGGCCACGGGCAGGGAACAGAAGATCACCATCACCGCGTCCACCAACCTTTCCAAGAGCGACGTGGAGAACATGGTGGGGCAAGCCCGCCAGCACGAGGCCGAAGACCAGCGGCGACGCGAGGTAGCCGATACTCGCAACCAGGCCGACAGCCTGGCCTACCAGACGGAGAAGACCCTGCGAGAGATGGGCGATAAGATCCCAGATGCTGACCGCCAGGCCATCGAGAGCAAGATCGAGGAAGTGCGCCAGGCCATGAAGACGGATGACGGGGCTCGCATCCGCAGGGTCATGGAAGAGTTGAAGCAAGCCAGCTACGCCATGTCTCAACAGATGTATGGCCAGCCCGAAGCTCAGTATCAGTCGGGAGGCGGGCCGGGTCCGACTGGCCCTGCGGACGAAGGCGTGGTGGAAGGCGAATTCCGTGAGATGTAGATGACGTGAAACGTGAAGACGTGATGCGTGAAAGGAATTCACGCTTCACGTTTCACGCTTCACGTAAGAGGTCACAAAGTTATGACTGACAAAAACGAAAAGACGGTGCGGATAGCCATCACCACCCACGACGACGAAGAGCCTGCAGTCGCACAGGAAGAGGTAGTGCCTGAAGTGGAGGTCGAGTCGTCGCCAGCAGAGGAACTGGAGGCAATCCGCCAGGAAGCAGCGGAGTATAAGGACAAGTACCTTCGGGCAGCAGCCGAGGTGGAGAACACCAGGAAGCGCCTGGAGCGCCGTTATGCCGACCAAGCTGAGGAAGAGAAAAAGCGTCTCCTGCGCAGCTTCCTGGCCGTGGCCGATAATCTGGAAAGGGCACTGGCTCATTCTGGCGATGGCCTCCGCGACGGCGTACAGCTCACCTATCAGGAGCTGCAACGCCTGCTGAGCCTGGAGGGTGTGCAGCCTCTGGAAGCCATAGGCCAGTCCTTTGACCCCTACTATCACGAGGCGGTGGATACCGTGGTTGGCAATGACGATCAAGAGACTGTGGTGGAAGAAAGGCAGAAAGGCTACCTGTATCATGGAGAGCTCCTTCGACCATCAAGGGTACAGGTAGCTATCCCAGTATCGAAATAGATTAAGTACTGGAGTGCAGACGCAAGTCCGCCCCGTAAGCAGCCTTGCGTCTGCACTCCATCACATTGGGAAGTAATGAGGAGATGAGTATGTTTCCGATGTTCTTTGATCCAATGTATCTTGTATTTGCCCTGCCGGCGCTGCTGTTGGCGTTCTATGCGCAATTCAAGGTACAGTCAGCTTACAGAAAGTATCTGCAAGTTCGTAACCAACGAGGCATGACGGGGCTTGAGGCAGCCCGATACCTGCTCTCGGCCAACGGGCTGGGCCACGTCTCGGTGGAGGACACACGGGGAACCCTCTCCGATCACTACGATCCCCGCAGCAAGGTCCTGCGCCTCTCGCCTCAGGTGGCCCGTTCTGAGTCGGTGGCCGCCTTGGGCATCGTGGCCCACGAGGTAGGACACGCCACGCAGGACGCACGAGGTTACGCTCCCTTGCGGGTGCGTTCGGGCTTAGTGCCGGTGGTCAATTTCGGCTCGTGGTTGGGGCCCATCCTCTTCTTCATCGGCCTACTGATGAACTACACCCAGTTGGCCTGGGCAGGGGTGATCTTCTTCGCCGGCGCTGCTGTCTTCGCCGTGATCACCCTGCCGGTAGAACTCAACGCCAGCCAGCGGGCTCTGCAAATGCTGACAGTCAACGGTTTGGTGGTGAGCAGCAATGAGGCAAAGGGGGTCAAGCGGGTACTCGACGCAGCAGCCCTAACCTACGTGGCTGCCCTGGCGCAGGCCCTATCAACGTTGCTCTATTACGTGTTCCTGCTGACGGGCTTCTCGCAGCGAAGAGATTAGATTTCTTCTTGATCGCCGAAGGTCTCCTGACCGAGGCGATAAGGGAGATTTCCTTCGTAGCCAGGGGAGGGGAAAAAGGCCCAAGGCACAGGACGCACCAGGAAAAAACATGGACAAACAATCCTTAATGGAACTCATGCAAGACTGGGGTTACTACTTGCTTCCCAAATCCCATCGTGACAGCCCAGGTTATACTGGGTTACTGGTGGCTATCCGGCGTCAACCAACCGGCAAGCACTTTGACGCACACAGGCTACATTTGTGGCTCCGGGATGTGGACGGTGTTGTCGAGTGGAGAATGTTGGACTGGTTCACTCCGCTCGAGACCTCTGCCCATGCCTGGCCGGGGCGGTTGATCCTGCGTGACCGATTCGACAAATCCGTAGAATTCTTCACCTTCGGCGGTTCGCTGGAGGTGATCTCAGAGCCGGGCGAGATGGTGTATTCGCTCCACTCACCTGCGCCGATCTTGGAACTTGCCGATCGTTCAGAGACCGTTTCTAACCAGTTAGCTGCTGAGACAGAGTCACTGATGAGCGAAGTGAGGGTGAGGTGGGCACCTGATGAGGAAGAATTCGACCGGCGACTAGCCGAGGTCGATCCGTTCCAATTCTACCTGGCTAGCTTGCAATCTATCCTCCTTCGTTATGAACACTCCCAGGCCTTGGAGCAAGTCTCCCGCGAGTTCTTGGATGCGTTGCATCGAGAAAGAGAGTGGTTCGTTACAAAAAGCTTATGGCCGGTCAATCCATCTGTGCTTGAGGATTTGCTCGCCCCCGATTGATACATGGAGCGATAGTTCATCAAATCGCAAACCATCACATGTAGAAGCGTTGCATTCGTCCAAAGTCCCAGGATAAGTAGGTGAAGGGAAAAAGGAGGCACAATGAAAATAAGTAAGCGAAATCTGCGTTACATCCTGTTATCGGCCCTGATGGTTTTGAGCTTGACCCTCGTGAGTTGCAGCATCCTCACTTTGCCCGGCAGAATAGTAGGTGAGGTCGAAGAACTGGCAACAAGGGTGGCCCCAGAAGTCGTCGAAGTCGAGAAGCCGGCGGTCAAGACCGTGGTGGTCGAGAGAGAGGTGCCCGTCGAGGTCACAAGGATCGTGGAAGTGGAAAAGGAAGTGTTGGTCACACCCGTCCCACCAGCACAACCCGCTGAGACCCTGCCTCCCGCCACGTTGAGCGAATTGGATGTTGAGTCCCAGATCCTGACGGAGGTGTACCGCAAGGTGAACCCCTCGGTGGTCAATATCCGCACAGACCAGGCAGAGGGTTCCGGCTTCGTGTGGGACAGCGAGGGCCACATCGTCACAAACGACCACGTGGTGCAAGGCGCGCAGGAAGTGCTGGTAACCCTCGCCGACGGCGTGAGCCTGCCGGCGGAGGTGATCGGTGAGGATCCGGACAGCGACCTGGCCGTGGTCAAAGTGGACCCTGAACTCCATGAACTGCGTCCTGTGGAGTTGGGCGATGTGGACGAGGTCGAGGTGGGCGACCGAGCCATTGCCATCGGCAATCCCTTCGCCCTGGAGGGCACGCTGACCCAAGGCATCGTCAGCGCCAAGGGACGCAACATCCCGGCGCTCACCGACTTCGCCATCCCCGAGGCGGTGCAGACCGACGCAGCCATCAACCCCGGCAATTCCGGCGGGCCGTTGCTTGATGCGGAAGGGCGAGTCATCGGTGTCAATGCCCAGATCGAGACCGGCTCCTCCCTCGTGCGGGCCAACACGGGCATCGGTTTTGCCATCCCCGTGAACATCGTCAAACGGGTGGTGCCTGCGCTGATCACAGATGGGCGCTACGACCATGCGTGGCTAGGCATCTCTGGACAGACCTACAGCCCGGCATGGGCTGATGCGCTTGGCTTTTCCAAAGAGACGCGGGGGGCCTACGTCATGTACGTCGAGCCTGGAGGGCCGTCGGACGAGGCCGGGCTACGAGCCGGGACCAGGCAAACCGATATCTTGCTGGGCTTTGATTTCGGGCAGCCGGTCTACCTGGCGGCCGGGGGTGATCTGATCGTAGCCATTAACGGTCAGCCGGTCACGAAGTTCGACGATCTCCTGGTGTACCTGGAACGTTACATCTCGCCTGGCGACCGGGTTGAGCTGACTGTGCTGCGTGGTGGTGGACAGCAGGTCATCTCTGTGACGTTGGGAATGAGGTCTCAGCGCCAGCAGCAATAGACGGCGCCAAATTCTAACAAAACTCTAACGTCTCTCTAGCGTTATTCTAACACAACTGAGGTACAATAAAGTTGAAAGTCTATGAAGGAGGTGAACAGAAATGGCTAACATAGTACGTTGGGAACCCTTCCGGGATTTGATTTCCCTGAGGGAAGCGATGGATCGGCTGTTTGAGGAAAGCTTCATCCGGCCTCGCTCTGGTTGGCTGGCTCCTCTGGGCGCCGACGCCCTGGCAGTGGACGTGTATGAGACCGATCAGGACGTGATAGTCAAGAGCTCTGTTCCTGGGATTAAGCCCGAGGATATTGACATCACCATCACCGGCGATACCCTGACCATCAAGGGCGAGACCAAGGCTGAGGAGAAAGACGAGAAAGCCAACTACATCCGTCAGGAGCGCCGCTACGGAGCTTTCTCCCGCTCGCTGACCTTGCCGACCACCGTCGTGGCGGAGCAGGCCAAGGCCGAGTTCGAGAATGGCGTGCTGACCCTGACTCTCCCCAAAGCGGAAGAGGTCAAGCCCAAGACCATCAAAGTCAAAGCTAAGTGACAATGGCCAATGCGCCAATGATCAAATCCCAACTTGATCTATCGTTGGGATTTGATCATTTGGATTCACCGAGACCAGATTTCAGGAGATGTCCCAATGCCCGTGTATGAATACGAATGCCTCGATTGCGGCCTCCGCTTTGAAAGCCTTCAACATGTTAACGACCGAGATAATGTGAAATGCCCGCGAGGCCATCGTAACGTGCGACGGGTATTCTCCCCGCCAGCCATCGTCTTCAAGGGCTCCGGCTTCTACGTGACCGACAACCGTCACGACAGTAGCGGCAGTAAGAAGCCAAGCGATTAAGGAAGAAGTTTGCTCTTCCAGGTCATTTATTTGATGATCGTTGGCGTCAAGGTGGGTGGGGGAGTGAGCGCGGGAATGATGAAGGGCGAGAAGGACTTCGATATTTCGCCAACTTCCCAAATGATGGTCCAAATTGGGAACGAACCGCTGTATAGGTTAGTGACATAGCGCCCGTCGGGAAAGGCTTCCCCCTCGGGCCCCGCCACCTCGATGGACTCCGTCCCTGATCCTGTGTAAACCTCGACGTGTTCAAATAGGACGTTGCCTACACTGTCGTAAACCCTCACCGTGAATTCTTCGTTCTGCAGACCAGAGTAATCGAAGACAGCGTAAACCACGCTTGTGCCAGAAGGGAACCAGGTTGTCTCCGGCCCTCCCGGGGCGTCGCTCATCCGAATGTTGGTGCCTCCTGGCAGAAGTGGTGTGGCTGTTGGAGCAGGAGTCGGCGTGGGGTTCATTCTGCGGATTAGCGGCAGGTATAGTCCCCAGGCGATAGCGCCGGTGCGCTCCAGGTGCAGGCCGGACAGGGTGGCCTCCAGGTTGAAAGTGGCCCCAGGTGTGGCACCGGCTGCGGGTCGCAAGTAGAGGGCATAGCTGCCGCTAGGACTGGTAACGTCGGCGGTGAACACCTGGCTGCCATCGGCGAAGGTGGCTGGCCCAGCAAGGGTAGCAGTCAGCGTGGCGGGGGTGGGGATGGCGTGGTACACGACACCCAC
>CAZQDO010000111.1:0-8919 GCA_964592085.1 uncultured Anaerolineae bacterium
GGGTGCATTTCAGTTTTTTGGAATAATGTGGCATAATAGCTCCTGAGCGACTCATACTCACACAAGGAGGGGGAAAATGAAAAGGACTCGGGAGCGGATGAAGGCGGAATTGATGATGGAGGCAGAGATCGCCATAGATGCTCTGCTCGATCAGCATGAGTGTTGGGAAGAGCCCACATTGATGGAGATAGAAGATGTCATTCTCGATCTGCGCAAGCAATTGAGTGAGCGCATGGCGGAGGTGGTTCTTCAAGGGCAAGAGAACGTGCAACCGGCGGAAGACTCTGTATGTCCAAGCTGTGGGGAGGAGATGACCTACAAGGGGAGGAGGGGGACAACCGTAGAGAGCCGAGTCGGGGTTGTGCGGTTGGAACGAGGGTATTGGCATTGCGACCGCTGTAAGAGCGGTCTTTTCCCCCCTAGATGGACAGCTGAAGCTGTGGGCCAAGAACTGGAGTGAAGGCGTGGTGAAACAAGCGGTCTGGCTGAGTGGGATGGTATCGTACGAGACCGTGCACGAGATTCTGGCTGAGATCGGTCAGATCCACATATCCACAAGCAGTATCTGGCGTCAGGCCCAGGATTGGGGAAAGAGGTTTCAAGAATTGGAGCAAGAAGAGCGGCTGAGAGCCAGTATCTTGCCCGTCCGATGGGATCCAGAGAAAGCACAGGTTAAGGAAACGGGGCGGATGGGAGTGGCGATGGATGGGGGGATGGTCCACATTCGGGGAGAGGGGTGGAAGGAGTTCAAAGTGGGTAGTGTATTTGAGCTGGGCCAGAAAATGGTGTGGGACGAGAGGGAGAGAGAGATGGTGGAGATGCCTTGTGCCGCGCACAATAGTTACTTGGCCCATTTGGGTGGGCCGAAAACCTTCGGGGAGATGATCTGGGCCGAGGCCTCGCGGCGGGACTGGGAGTACGCCAGCGATACAGAGGTGATCGGAGATGGTGCGCCGTGGATCTGGAATCTGGCGTTAGACCATTTCTACGATAGTCACCAAATCGTGGACTGGTATCATGCCACCGAACACCTGGCTGCCGCAGCCAGACTGATCAAAGGGGAGGGGACAGCAGCGGCCAAGCGATGGTTCAAAGCACAAGCCACGGCTCTGTTTCAAGGGCGCATTGACCAGCTTGTTTTGGCGATAGAAGGGGAGGCGCAAGGCCAACCGGCCATTGCGGAAGAGTTGCGGTTACAAGCCCAGTACTTCCGCAACAATCAGCGGCGGATGAGGTATCAAGAGATGCGCGAGGAAGACTGGCTCATTGGCAGTGGGCCGGTGGAAAGCGCAGCCAAACAATACAAGGCGCGGTTCGCAGGACCAGGGATGCATTGGAGCCGCGTCGGAGCTGAGCGGCTACTCCCTGTGCGATCTGCTATCATGAGCAGTCGCTTCGATGAACGCTGGCGGCAAGCCTACAACTCGCCACCAAACTGAAATGCACCCCGCCGGATGGCACCTTGAAGACTAGCTGCAAGGGCGTAGGCCGCTTCGCTATACGGATCAATGGTAAGGCATCTCATGCCGGTGCGGCGCCCAATGAGTGGGTTAGTGCTATAGGGGAGCTAGCCCGGCTCATATTGGAGCTTCATACCCTCACCGATTAGCAAGGCGGGATGAATCGTCCACCCATGGAGCGCACGCCGGCCATGTCCGACCTGTTCGAGCGTGCCCCAGGCACATGGCGGCAGAGCTGGGCCTGACGCTGACGGAGACCGGCACCGGAGGCGGCAGTGACGGCAACTTCACAGCCGCTCTGGGGGGCCCCAACTTGGATGGACTAGGGGCAGTGGGTGATGGTGGTCACGCGCTTCACGAGCAGGGCATCGTCACGTCACTGTCCCAACACACAGCACTTCTGGCTGCATTGCTCACACGCCTCTGACAAACAAGATCGCTGTGGAGAGGTTTGGAGAGGGGTAGAATAAATCTTACTTCTTTTTTGAGGAGACAATTGATGAGCAGTACAAGGGCAACACGTCCCACGCGCAAAATGAACGCTCTGGAAAAGAACTTGTTAGGCGTAACGGTCAACGAGGTCCCCTCGCTGCTACCGGGCTTGCTGGTAGCTTGCTTGCTGGCCTGGTTGAGCATCTGGTTGAGCAAGTATATCGGCGTCACCCTGCTGGGCTTTGACAAGACCCCTATCTCAGCCGTGATGTTGGGCATCCTGCTGGGCCTGATCATCGGCGCCGTCGTCCCCATGCCTACCGTGCTCAAGCCTGGTCTGAGGTTCTGTGTTAAGAAGGTTTTGCGTCTTGGCATCATCATGTTAGGCATTCGCTTGACCGTTTTTGATGTGTTCAAGCTGGGGGCGTACGGGGTGCCGATCGTTGTCTTATGCATCCTCGGCGCGCTGTTTTTCACCACTCGCATCAACAAGTGGCTCAAACTCCCAGAAAGGCTGGGGACTCTCATTGCGGTCGGCACCTCCATCTGTGGCGTCTCTGCCATCATCGCTACCGGCCCGTCCATTGGCGCTGAGGAAGAGGAGGTGGCCTATGCGGTGGCGGTGATCACCATCTTTGGACTGCTCGCCACCCTGGTCTACCCCTACGCCGCAAACGCGATCTTTGCCGGTGAGGCGCTCAAGGTAGGACTTTTCCTGGGCACATCGGTCCATGACACGTCCCAGGTCGTCGGTTCTGCCAAAGTGTACGCCGACGTGTTCTCGGCGCCGCTGGCCCTCGATGTGGCCACGGTCACCAAACTGGTGCGCAACGTGTTCATGGCTGTTGTGATTCCCTTCATGGCCTTCTACTATGCTCGCAAGACCCAGGGCGAATCGTCTGGCAAGAAGGCCAATTTCCTCAAGCTGCTGCCCCTTTTTGTCGTCGGATTCCTGATCATGGCCGTGATTCGATCCGTCGGCGACGCGGGCATCAAGGCCGGTGGGAACGCCTTCGGGTTGTGGGATGGTGGAGCCTGGAAGGGCATCTACAGCTCCATCAAGACCTGGGCGGGGAATCTCTTGGTTGTGGCCCTGGCAGGTGTCGGGCTAGGCACCAATTTCCGAACGTTCAAAGGTCTGGGAGTCAAACCGTTCCTGGTCGGCTTGGGCGCGGCTCTGTTGGTGGGAGGGGTGAGCTTCATCGCCATCTCTCTGCTGGGAAGTTTCGTGACGTTTTAACATTAAACGTCATATATCGACACTCGTATGCTGTTGGAGGCAACGGCTGCATCACAGGCCTTCACCGTCATCGGCGGGGGAGGATTACTGAATGATGAGCAAACCGAATGTTTGGACGGAGACCCGAGGCCTCCGTATCCTGGGAGTCACCTATGGCCTCGGCTCCAACAATCGGGACTTGATCTTTAACCCTGAGTTCTTCGAGCCGGGGGAGATCCAATCGCAGATCACCAACTGGTGCGAGATCGAGGCCATCCCCTACGGCCCTGGCCTGGATGCCTACTGCCACTTCCTGGACGACCCAGCCTTGCCATTCGAGATCCAGGTCAACGAGCGCGAGCTGTTCGTGCAAGGCGACCTGAGCCGCCTCGACCACGCCGGAAGCGACCGGCGGTGGTCGCTGATGGGCAACATGGGGCTGTTCTTCCGATACGCACTGACCGAGCAGGAGCGGCATGGCATCTATGCCCTCCACGCTTCATCCATCTACAGGCCCCACGAGGGCGAACTGCTGGTGATCGTCGGCAAGTCGGGGGCAGGGAAGACGGTGTATCTGCTGGACGCGTTGGCGCGGGACGATCAGATCTTCAGTACCGAGATGACTTACTTCCGGCCAGGGCCGGAGGGCGTCGTCTTCTACCGGGGCGCGCTAATGGATAACATCCGGGTGGGGAACTTCGTGTACGACTTCCCCGAGGCGGTTGAGCGCCTGGCCTTGGAGTTGCCCCAGGTGAAGGATCCCTGGGAAGCGAAGATCAGCGTGAGCCTGCGCGGGGTCACGACCGAGCAGTCGGAGCTGGTCAACCCGAAACTGTCTTTCATCTTCCCACGGATCGAGGCCGGGCGGGAGTACGCTATCGTGCACGACATCGCCCGCCCGCGCACGTTGGTGCGACTTCTGTTCGAAAGCGCTTCTGAGAAAATCGGCAGCACGACGTTGCTGTACGAAGAACTGCCGGTGGCCGGGCTGGACAGCACGGCGTTGGCACAAGCCCGCTGGGAGGCGGTCTCGCAGTTGGTGGCCGCTCCCCATTGGGAGATCAAGCAGGCCAGGACCATCCTGGCCGGACCAAAATCTAGCATGGAGGGAATTGAGTGATGACCAAAGCATGGCAAAGCGTTTTTCGTATGCCGGAACCAGGGCGCAGCATGAAGCCGCGCTCGAAGGGTTTCACGATGGTGCTGGACAAGGGCCTTGGCCGCTCCGCCGTCGAGGACCTGATGGCCACCGCTGCCGACTACATCGACTTTCTGAAATGCTCGTTTGGAACATCGGCCTTCTATGACGAGAAGGTGCTGCGCGAGAAAGTGAAAATCGTGACCGGCGCTGGTGTGGACATCTATCCCGGTGGGACGTTTCTGGAGGTGACGGTGTGGCAGAACAGGTATGCCGACTATCTCCGGCGTGCCAAAGAACTGGGCTTTACGGCTATCGAGGTTTCCGATGGCACGCTGCAGATGGCAGATGAGGTGCGGGCCGGCTGCATTAAGCGCGCCCTGGATGCGGGCTTCAAGGTCATCACCGAGGTTGGCAAGAAGAGCCCCGACGAAAAAGTGGCCATGGCCGAGATGCACCGGCTGATCGCCCACGATCTGGAGTTGGGTGCGCTCCAAGTCATCGTTGAGGCCCGCGAGGCTGGCAAGGGCGTCGGCATCTTCGACAAGTCTGGCGCAGTGAACGAGAGCGAGGTGGATCAGATCGTTTCCGGCGTGGCCGATCTTGACAAACTGATGTGGGAAGCGCCGATCAAGAACCAGCAGCAGTACCTGATCGTGCGCTTTGGCAACAACGTCAATCTGGGGAATGTCCCCACCACCGATGTGCTGGCGATGGAGGCGGTGCGCCAGGGCTTGCGCGGCGATACGCTCAAGCGCGCGATTGCGCGTGGAGAGTCATGGTCTCGGTCGCACCCCGAAACTCTATTCGCTGGATGCTGAAAAAGGGAGCGCCTGTTGTGGACTGAAGGAGAGTAGGGATGATGGGTGAAAAGGTAATCGGCATATTGGGGGGATGGGTCCTGAGGCCACGGTTGATTTTTTTGCGAAGATAGCCCTGCACACTCACGCCGAAGTGGATCAAGATCATTTCCGCACAGTAGTGGACATCAATCCCAAGATACCCAGCAGACAAGCAGCTATTCTGGAAGACAGAACTGCCTCTTGTGATTGGATCCAAGGACATTGGCGTACCGATTGTAGACACGACAGAAGTGCTGGCGTTGGCAGCCATCAGGGAAGCGCGTTGCGAGGAGAACACGGATCGGCAGGATTTACGGATAATCACTCCGTAAATCCTGCGCATCGGTGTTCTCAACCAGCGGGGGGCGCAAGTACGCCCATCTGTGGGCTTGAGTGGGGTCAGATCAATTGGGCGCAAGAGCGAGGCGGTTGGTAGCCGAAAGAGGACTATCAACCGCCTCTTTGTCTTCACTCGCCTGTTCATCTCCTTGACATATCCAGGATTATGGATTATAGTTTGTAGTGTTCATGAGAACTCTTGCTGCATTCTTTGATCAGGTGAGTCGCCTTGTCACCCCTAAATGGTTTGTTGAAATCGAAGTTGATGCGCTCGTTGAGTACGAAGAAGAGTGGCGGCCAGCCGGTACGGATTGTGTTGAAGCGATCCATGAAATCCACCATCCTCGTCATCACGACCTTGGCGCTCCTGACGGCCTGCACCTCTGCGCCGGCACCCTCGCCGACGGAGCCCCCGCTCCCCGCGCCGACGCCAACTGTTCCGCTACCGTCACCGACCCACACCGTGGCTCCGACGAACACAGTGATGCCCACGCAGCCTACTCCCACCGCCACAGCGACAGCTCCGCCTCCTACCCCGACGAACACCATGACACCCACGCAGCCTACTCCCACCGCCACAGCGACAGCTCCGCCCCCTACCCCGACGAACACTATGACACCCACGCAGCCTGCTCCCACCGCCACAGCGATGGCTCCACCTCCTACGCCGACCGCCACGCCGGCCGTTTTCCGACCTCGGGTCGAGGTGGTGGCGTCCGGCCTTCAGGTGCCCTGGGCTCTGGCCTTTGCTCCAGACGGACGCCTCTTCGTTACCGAGCGGGCGGGGCGCATCCGCGTCTTCGTGGACGGCCAGCTCCGGCCCGAGCCGGTGGCTGAGCTCTCCGTGGCCGCCGTGGGCGAAGGCGGCCTGATGGGCCTGGCCCTGGATCCCAACTTCGAGCAAAACGGCTACATGTACGTGATGTACACCTACCAGGCCGGCAGCGACCTGCGCAACCGCATCTCCCGCCTCATCCTGCAGGGCGACCGGGCCGGCGACGAGGTGGTGCTTTTGGACGGCATCCTCGGAGCCTCTATCCACGACGGGGGACGCCTCAAGTTTGGCCCTGATGGCAAGCTCTATGCCACCACTGGCGACGCCGCCCAGCGTGATCTGGCCCAGCGCCTGGACACCCTGGTCGGCAAGATCCTGCGACTCAACCCCGACGGCTCGATCCCAGAGGACAACCCTTTCTCCGGCTCACCTATCTACTCCTTTGGCCACCGCAACCCTCAGGGGTTGACTTTTCAGCCCGGCACTGGGCAGCTTTTCAGCACCGAGCACGGCCCCAGTGGGGAGATGGGCCTGTGCTGCCGGGACGAGGTGAATGTGATCTTGCCCGGCGCGAATTACGGCTGGCCCGTTGTCACCGCTGCCCCCGGTGATCCCCGCTTCGTGGACCCCGTGCTGCACAGCGGCAGTGACGACACCTGGGCGCCGTCTGGTGCCGCCTTCTACGAGGGCGACCCTCTGGCCCCTTGGCAGGGCAACCTCTTCTTCGGTGCTTTGCGCGGGCAGCACCTGCACCGCCTGGTGCTGGGCGGGCCGGAGTTGTGGCAGGTCGTTGCCGAGGAGCGGCTGTTCGAAGGAGAATTCGGGCGCATCCGCGACGTGGTGCTGTCGCCGGACGGGTACCTCTACTTCGCTACCAGCAATCAGGACGGCCGAGGGCGTCCCGCGCCTGACGACGACCGCATCTTGCGCGTAGTGCCGGGATCGTGAGTTACACTGTATGCCCTGGACGAAAATGAGTATGAGAAAATCGTCGTCGTCCTGAAACAGACCATGCGCCTGATAGGAGAATTGATAGTCTCATACCCGCGTGGCGATTGGGTGAGAGAGGAGAACAAGGTGATAAGCAAGTGTAAGATCAGCGATCAGGAGATTCCGTTCATTTTTGAACCTTCATGTGAACAGGAGGTGGTCGTAGCCTTTTCTATCATTGCCAGGCAGCTCGGCTTTGTTATCGTGGATCTAGGAACGGCATTTCCAGATTGTAGAGCGAGGAGGATCGATAGCCAAGAGGAAATTCGGATAGAGTTTGAATATCGCTCAAGCGATTTTGTCGCACATGGGCATCCGCCAGATGGATGCGATATGATCGTGTGCTGGGAACAAGACGTCAGACTTGCACAACCCGAGGTGATTGCTTTGAAGGATTTCTTCCCTCCGCTGCCACTAAAACCAGGACGGGGTGATCCCAAAATCAATGTACATCAGATAATCGTGGCGCGCGCATCGGAACCCGATGGTCTATCATACCCTGACCTGATGGAACTCTTGGGGAAGTTTCATGAAAAGAATGTTGACGAACCAATTCGATGCTTGGCAAGATTGTTCAAGTGGGGCTGTTTTCCCTATTCCTGCGGCGGGAGGTTGAAGATTCGGAATCAGCCCGTCAATAAGGAGTACGCTGTGCAGCAAGACGAGGTTCTCATGAGTTTGGGAGAGGAACTTCTCCAGTTACTAAAAGAGGAATGGAAAGCAAGTGCTAAGGTAGCCTACTGATGAGTAATCCTGTCAGGAAGAGAGACCATGCGTCTGATGGGAGAGATTGATGAGTGGATCCCATCGTGGCCTATCGAGTGACTCAAAAGAGGCTTGCAGCGATTAGGGGTGCATCACGCGATTCTCGGGCTAGACAATCTACCAACTCGTGGAGGTGACATGAATACAAAACGCTTTCTCTACCTGGGGCTGCTCGTCGCGGCCCTGATCCTGGCTGCCTGCGGCCCCGAGGCCACGCCAGAACCAACGACCACGCCGCTGCTGCCAACCGATACGCCGGTGCCGGCGGCGACTCCCGAACTGCCTACCCCCACCCCTGTGCCACCGACGCTGACTTCCGAACCGCCTACTTTCACCCCTGGGCCACCGACCCCGACCCCTGAACTGCCTACTCCCACCCCTGTGCCACCGACGGCGACCCCTGAGTCGCCTACCTCCACCCCCGTGCCAGCGACCCTGACTCCCGAACCGCCCACCCCCACCGCTACGCCAGAGCTAACGCGCATCCAATTCGAGCCAGGCACGACGTCGGCGACGGTGACGGGCGATATCAGGCAGGGCGATGTCGAGCACTACGTGCTCCGCGCCCTGGTGGGTCAGACGATGGAAGTGATCATCACCTCGCTGAACAACGACGTTCTCCTGGACGTGTTGGGAGCGGACGGGACAATCCTGAAGCGGCATCCCGTCGGAGAGCCCTACTGGCGCGGCGAGTTGCCTTCCACGCAGGACTACTTCATCAATGCTGTCTCAGTTGGAGGGGCGACGGACTACACGCTGGAGGTGATCATCAGAGCCCGCATCCAGTTCGAGCCAGGCGCGACATCGGCGATGGTGACGGGCAGTATCAGGCAGGGTGATGTCGAACACTACGTGCTCCGTGCGGTGGCAGGCCAGACGATGGAGGTGGTCATCACTTCGCTGCACAACGACGTTCTCCTGGACGTGTTGGGAGCGGACGGGACAATCCTGAAGCGGCA
>CAZQDO010000111.1:9019-10259 GCA_964592085.1 uncultured Anaerolineae bacterium
TCCCGTCGGCGAGCCCTACTGGCGGGGCGAGTTGCCTTCCACGCAGGACTACTTCATCAACGCCGTCTCCGTCGGAGGGGAGACGGGCTATACACTGGATGTGATCATAACCACACCATAGAACCTGAACCGGATGCGCGGAGGGATAAAAGCCGGAAGGGTGACAGAGTAGTTAATGATAAAGGAGGACAAATGGTAAAGGTAGTAACCGATTCTACGTGTGACTTGCCCGCCGAGGTGCTGGAGGAGCTAGGAGTGGCAGTTGTGCCGCTGGTGGTGCGCATTGGGAACGAGGAGTTCCTGGAAACCGACCTGAGCCCGGATGAGTTCTGGGCGAAGGTGGAGACGGCAAGGGCGCTGGGCCTTTTCCCTCAAACGTCTCAGCCCTCCCTGGGGGCCTTTGAGAGCGTGTTCGCCAGCCTGGTGGGTGAGGGCCACGAGGTCGCTTGCGTCACGGTGACCAGCAAGCACAGCGGCACGTTCAACACGGCACGGGCCGCCGCGCAGCGGTTTGGCAGGGCGGTGGGGGCCTTCGACTCCTGGTCGTGTTCTCTGGGCCTGAGATTCATGGTCATGGCCGCCGCTCGCGCTGCCCGCGAAGGGGTCAGCTTGATCGAAGTGCTGGCCTTGCTGGGGGAAATGCGGGAGCGGACGGAGATCTTTCTGGTGATGGACACCATCGAATACCTCAAGATGGGCGGCAGGGCGAACGCCATTATCCCCATCCTGTCGCGGCTGATGCAGTTTCTGCAGGTGAAGCCCATCATCCGCTTTATCGAGGGAGAGATAAGACTGATCGGGCAGGCGCGGACATTCCCTGCTGCACTGAAGAGGGTGGAACAGCTGATGAAGGAGTGCCAGCCCTTTGAGTGCCTGGCGGTCGCCCATACCCGTCGGCTTGCTGACGCCCAGGTCTGGGCGGAGCACCTGGGAGAAAGCATGGGGTTTCAGGGCGAAACCCCGGTGGCGGAAGTTGGCCCCACTTTGTCCTGCCACGCCGGCCCCAGGTTGATGGCAGGGCTGTTGGTGCGGAGGGGAGAATGAGCATCCAACGTGAAACCCGAAACCCCAAACCCGCCAACCGCAGATCGAACTGGCGCTCGCTGCCCCGCAACGTCTGGGCCGTCAGTCTGACCAGCTTCTTCATGGACATCTCCAGCGAGATGGTGATCAACATCCTGCCGCTGTTCCTCTCCAACGTGCTGGGGGTGAAGACCAACGTCATCGGCCTCATCGAGGG
>CAZQDO010000111.1:10269-14149 GCA_964592085.1 uncultured Anaerolineae bacterium
GGCCACGGCCAGTCTGCTCAAGGTGTTCTCTGGCTGGCTGTCGGACAAGCTGCGGGCGCGCAAGTGGCTGGCGGTGGCCGGGTATGGGCTATCGGCGTTAGCCAAGCCCTTCTTCTACGTGGCCAACTCGTGGGGGATGGTGGCCGGGGTGCGCTGGGCCGACCGGGTGGGCAAGGGCATCCGCACCGCGCCCCGCGACGCGCTGGTGGCCGATAGCATTGACGAGCGGCATCGGGGATTGGCTTTTGGCCTGCACCGCGCCGCCGATACTGGTGGAGCGGTGTTGGGGCTGATCGTCGCCCTGGTGGTGGTGTGGATGGCGCAGCGTAGCAACATGGTTCTGGGTCGCGCCACGTTTCAGACAGTGGTGCTCATCAGCCTGATCCCGGCCTTCCTGGCTGTGCTCTCGCTGGCCATCGGTGCGCGGGACGTGCCGGTCAAGGGGGCGCGCCAGGCTCCGACCGTTTCCTTTCGTGGACTCGGCCGTCGCTTTGTCGTCTTCATGGTCATCGTCGGCATCTTCGACCTGGGCAACTCGTCGGATGCGTTCCTGGTGCTGCGGGCCAGCGAGCGGGGGCTGAACGTGGTGCAGGTGTTGGGGATGCTCGTCACCTTCAACCTGGTGTACACCCTGCTCTCCACCCCTGCCGGGTCGCTATCCGACCGCATCGGGCGGCGCAAGCTCATCATCGGCGGCTGGCTAATCTACGCCCTGATCTACTTTGGCTTCGCTGTGGCGGGAGCGGGCTGGCACGTGTGGGTGCTGTACGCCGTTTACGGCGCCTACTATGGCCTGGCCTACGGCACGACCAAAGCGATGGTGGCCGACATCGTGCCGGCGGAGCTGCGAGGCACGGCCTACGGGACGTACAACGCCGTGTTGGGCATCCTGGACTTCCCGGCCTCGCTCATTGCTGGGCTGCTGTGGTCTGGCGTGCCGTCGTGGGGATGGGATGGCTTTGGCCCGTCGGCGCCGTTTGCCTTCGGCGGGATGCTGGCCCTCATCGCCGCGCTGTTGATGGCCCTGTGGTCGCCCCGACCCAGCGAATAACCCAGATTTGCCCTTAGCGATAACTGTGCTATAATACACTGGTCAGCGAGTCAATGGGTCAACGAGGCAACAGGCATCTGATCAGCATGTTACGCGTTGAACTTGTTGCGCATTGGCTCGTTACTCGTTTCCAAGAAAGCTTAACAACGGAGGTAATATGAGTCTGAAACGTTTTACTTATCTGGGGCTGCTCGTCGCGATCCTGATGGTGTCCGCTTGCAGCCCCCAGGCCACGCCGGAGCCCACGGCCACGCCGGAGCCGACGGCCACGCCGGAGCCCACGGCCAAGCCTGCGCCGCCGACCGACACGCCAAAGCCGGCGGCCACCACGGAGGTGCTCATCCCTTCCATCAGCACGAGCGGCGAGGTGCCCATGGGCTTCACTGAGGAGGGCGCGCCCTACCGCGGCAATCCCGATGCATCGGTAACGCTGCTTGAGTATTCCGACTACCAGTGACCGTACTGTGGCCGTCATACTCTACAGACGGACCCGCTTCTGTATGAAGCGTACATAGCAACTGGCAAAGTCAAGCACGTTTTCCTTCAATATCCGCTGGATTCCCTTCACCCCAATGCGAGGTCGGCTGCCGAAGCTGCGCTCTGCGCTGCGAAGCGGGGAGCCGAGGCCTTCTGGTCTATGCATGAGCACCTCTTCGAGACAGTAGGGGAGTGGGGCGGGCTGGAGAATACGGCCGAAACGTTCAAGGGCTACGCCGCCGAACTGGATCTCAATACCGATGCCTTTGCTACCTGCATAGAATCGGGGGAGACGGCCGCTCAAGTTCAGGCGGAGCTGGAACGAGGTCTAGCCGCCGGAGTGACTGGTACGCCTGCCTTCTTCGTCAACGACTGGTTTGTCTCTGGTGCGCAGCCATACGAGGTGTTCCAGGAAACCATTGAGGCGGCGCTGCGCGGGGAACATCCGCCCCCCACGCCCACACCGTTGCCGCCCGGCGCCACAGTCTTCGATCCCAACCCGGACCGGCCTGGCTATACTTACGGTGGTGATGCCTTCTGCGGCTCAGAGGAGGCCGAGATCACCCTGGCCCAGTTCATTGACTTCCAGTCGGCGGAAAACCGCGATCACTTCCTGGAAGTGTGGGCTGAGTTGGAGAAAGAATACGTGGATACGGGTAAGGTGCGGCTTATGGTCAAGCATTTCCCCTCTCTGGAGAATCCCCAGGCGTTCACGGCGGCCGAAGCAGCCGAATGTGCCGCGCAACAGGGTGCCTTCTGCTCCATGTACGATCTGCTCTTCGCCAAGCAGGATGAGTGGAGCCAGGCGGAGGACGCCACGGTCGCTTTCAAAGAGTATGCCGCCGAGTTGAGTCTGGACGGTGATGCCTTCGCAACCTGCCTGGACGAGGGCCAGACGTCGGACAAGGTGCTGCAGGATTTCACCATCGGGCAGCAGAACCAGTTCCCTCCCGCGCCGGTGTTCTTTATCTTTAAGGGAGACATGGGCGACTATGTGCCTTCAGACCAGATCGGAGAGGCCATCGAGCAGCTTATGGCGGAGTGAAGTAACCCTTGCGAAGGTTTGGTAATGGGTTTCGGATTACAGGCGTCTTTGTTCATCGAAAATCAGCCCATTGCCAAGAGGATTCGCAACCCTTCGGGCTGAACCTCAGGGCGAAGCCTTCGCAAGGGTAGGCAATAAAAGGCCCGCACGTGCTTTTGGCATAGCGGGCCTTTTGTGTTATACTGTGGCCATGCCTGAATTGCCCGACCTGGAGATCATCAAAGAGTTTCTGCAAGACCACATCATCGGCCAGGAGATCGCTGAGGCCGAAGTATTGCGGCCTATCGTGGTGCGCAACCTGGCGGGCGGCGATTTCGCTACTCGGCTGACGGGCCAGCAGATCAAGCAAGTCAACCGGCGGGGCAAGTTCCTCATAATCATCCTGGGTTCCGGCGATGGCCTGGTCATCAACCCCATGCTGGCCGGGCGACTGCATTACGCGCCGCGACGGGAGCGCCGTTTGCGCAAGACCTTCGTGATCCTGCACCTGCCGGATGGCATGAACCTGCGCTACACCGATGCCAGGACCATGGGCAAGGTCTACCTGACCGATGATCTGGCCAAGGTGCCCGGCTTCGCCGAGTTGGGGCCTGAGGCCCTCGATCCCGACCTGACCCTGGATGTCTTCAGAGAAAGGCTGCGCAAATACCGGGGGGAGATCAAGGGCATCCTGACCCGGCAGAGCTTCGTGGCCGGCATCGGCAACGCCTACGCCGACGAGATCTGCTGGCAGGCGGGGGTCTATCCTTTCCGCAAGCGCCCCAAGCTTTCAGGGGAGGAGATTGAGCGTCTCTACGAGGCGATGCACGAGGTTTTGAGCGAGGCCATAGCCACCTTGCGCGAACGGGTGGGAGCAGACATCCACGTCGAGATACGGGACTTTCTGAAGGTCCACGGCAAAGGGGGGCAGCCTTGCCCACGTTGCGGCACGACCATCTCCGAGATCAAAGCCCAACAGCGGCTCACCAACTTCTGCCGCCAGTGCCAGCCGGGGAGCTTGATCAGAGGCAGCTTATGACTTCCCCTCCCTGGGAGGGAGGGGGCTGGGGCATATGCGTCAACTTAAGACAGGTGCTCTGTGAAAAAACGCCAAGGGTACTCATTGCTCAGCCCCGCCGTGGCATAAAGTGCCACGGCTACGGAGCTGCCATCCCGTAAACGGGATTCCTGAGCCCGATTTCATCGGGCGGAAGCTCTGTAGCACGGCGACTTCATCGCCGTGCGGTCTCGGCCAGCACGACATCACCCTTAACTTATTTTCGACACTTCGGCGATTTCAACCCGCTGAGAGTGCTCCAGGGCTATTC
>CAZQDO010000112.1:0-14082 GCA_964592085.1 uncultured Anaerolineae bacterium
CTTGCAGGCCATCCCCAGGGGCCAATACGAGGCCGCCGAAGCGGTGGGACTTAAGGCCTTTCAGACGATGCTGTTGATTGTCGTGCCCCAGGCGCTCAGGGCCGTGATCCCCGCCATCGTAGGGCAATTCATCTCCCTGTTCATGGATACCACCCTGGCCATCATCGTGGGGCTGGTGGAGCTACTCGCTATAGGCAAATCCATCCTCAACAGCAACGTCGAATGGCTGCTGTTGGACAGCGAGGTGTACATTTTCATTGCCGCCGTCTTTTGGGTTTTCACCTATTCCATGTCCTATGCCAGCCGTCGCCTGGAAGTGGCGCTGGGTGTGGGGGAGAGATAGATAACGGTAATCAGTGATCAGGAAACCAGAGTGCGATCCCTGATTCCCTGGTTGCCTGATTCCCTGGTCACTAGCTTGGGGGAAACATAATGGCCAACGAGAAGCTCGAAACTGGAGAGGACATCATCATCTGCCGAAACGTGGAGAAATGGTTCGACGATTTCCACGTGCTGCGGGGAGTGAACCTGGCCGTCAAGAGGGGTGAGGTGGTCGTGGTCTGCGGACCATCGGGGGGCGGTAAGTCCACCTTTATCCGCACCATCAACCGCCTGGAGGAACACCAACGGGGCGACATCATCGTGGACGGCATGGAACTGACCAGCGACCTGCGCAACATTCACGCCATTCAGCGCGATATCGGGATGGTGTTCCAGCAGTTCAACCTGTTTCCGCACCTCAAGGTCATTGACAACATCACTCTGGCCCCCATCTGGGTGCGGAAGTGGCCGAAGGAGAAGGCGGTGAAGGTGGCTATGGAGCTGCTGGAGCGGGTGGGCATCCCGGAGCAGGCCGACAAGTACCCCGGCCAGTTGTCCGGTGGCCAGCAGCAGCGGGTGGCTATCGCCCGCGCCCTGGCTATGCAGCCCAAAATCATGCTGTTCGACGAGCCGACATCGGCCTTGGATCCGGAGATGATCAAAGAGGTGCTCGACGTGATGGTCGAACTGGCCCGTTCGGGGATGACCATGATTGTCGTCACCCACGAGATGGGGTTCGCCAAAGAGGTGGCAGACCGCATCATCTTCTTCGCCGACGGGAACATCGTTGAGCAGAACGCGACCGGGGAATTCTTCAAAAACCCGCGCGAGGACCGCACCAAGCTGTTCTTGAGTCAGATTTTGACCCACTAAACCAAAAGTTGGAGGTTAGAAGTTGGATATTGGAACGACCCAACTTCTAACCTCCAACCTCCACAATCTCCGGTTTTACCTCTCCATCACCTTACCCAGTTCGCAGAGACTCAGATCGAGCTCTTTGTTACGAGTCAATACATCCTCCAAAGGTGTAAGAACGATCTCGTTACCGATCAGGCCCACAATTTGGCCGTGGTTGCCCTCGTGAAGCTGCTTCACAGCGGCGGCACCAAGTCGGGTAGCCAGGATCCGGTCGAAAGCCATGGGCGCGCCGCCCCGCTGGATGTGCCCCAGAACGGTGACCCGCACCCCGAAGCCCAGCTCTTCCTGTCGTTCCTGAAGATAGGCGGCCACTGCTTGGCTGCCATGCTGATACCCCTCGGCCACCACGGCGATGCAATGGGCTTTTCCCCGCACGTAAGCGTCCAGCAAGCCCTGGGCCACCTCTTCCAGACTCGTCTCGACCTCAGGAATCAGCACCATCTCTGCCCCACCAGCTATCCCCCCCATCAAGGCCAGGTATCCGGAGTCACGGCCCATGGTCTCGATCAGAAAGGCCCTTTGATGGGAAGATGCGGTGTCTTTGATTTTGTCAATGGCATCCAGGATGGTGTTGAGAGCGGTGTCCACGCCTATGGCGATGTCTGTGCCAACCACGTCGTTGTCAATGGTAGCAGGCACGCCTACCACTGGGAATCCCAGTTGGTGAAGGGCACACGCTCCAGACAAGGAACCGTTGCCGCCGATGACCACCAGACCTTCGATGCCATGTCGGTTCAGGTTACGCAGGGCCTCCCGTTGACCCTTGGGTGTCTTAAACTCCGGCGCGCGTGCAGTGCCCAGGAAGGTTCCTCCCCTCTGGATGATGCCCCCTACCGAGCGTGCATCAAGGGGCATCATCTCAGCGTCCATCAGTCCGACATAGCCCCGTTCGATGCCCATCACCTCCATGCCATATCCCAGGGCCATCCTGGTCACAGCGCGGATGCAGGGGTTCAAGCCCGGCCCGTCGCCGCCACTGGTCAGTACGCCGATGCGTTTCATGGTAATCTCCTTGTTGAACTATTCCGAGGTTAATCCTCGGTCACGTCCGCCAACTGTCCCTCCGTAATCTCCAACAGCGTTTCGTAGGAAACGGGGAAGACGGCGCGCGGAGAGCCTGCTGCCGCATAGAGGTGCTCAAATCGCCCCAGGTTCTTATCAATGAGGGTGAGCAACCTGGTCTTGTGGGCCACCGGAGGCACACCGCCGATGGCGAAGCCCGTTGCCTCTCGCACCTGGTCGGCGTTGGCGATTTTCACCCGCCTGGCCTTGAGGGTTCCGGCCAACTTCTTGGGGTCAGCCCGCTTATCGCCGGACACCAGGATCAGGACCGGCTTCCCGTCGGCCATGAAGACCAGCGACTTGACGATAGCGCCCAAGGGCGACCCCACAGCCTCGGCGGCCAACGTTGCCGTGCGGGTACTTTCGGACAACTCCATCACCTCGATGGTCAGGCCGCACTGTTTCAGGTGTTCCCGAACCCTATCAACAGATTTCATTTTGGACGACGACTTACTCATCTTCAAGCTCTCCTTCTTGATTGCAGGGGTGAGGAATGATGTCTCTTTGTGAGATCAGGCTGTTTGGGGGGCTGCTCTTTCAAAAGCCTCAGAATCTCCTCGATGGCCCGCTCCAGTTGGGTGTCCTTGCCTGCCGCGTAGTCCTGGGGCGTGATGTCCACCTCGATGTCAGGGTCGGTGCCGTAGTTCTCCACCCCCCAGCCGACGTCCTCGAACCAGAAGGAAAATTCCGGCTGGGTGACGACGCTACCATCTACCAGCCTGTCCCTCGCCCAGATGCCGATCACGCCGCCCCAGGTGCGCTTTCCGATGAGGGGGCCCAGCTCCATCAGCTTGAAGCAATGACTGAAGATGTCGCCGTCGGAGCCGGCCAGCTCATTGGTGACGGCGACCATCGGCCCGAGGACCGAATCCACCGGATAAGGCTCTGGCTCACCCCAGCGAGGGACGTCATACCCCAGGCGCCGCCGAGCCAGCTTCTCCAGGATCAACTGGGAGACGTGTCCGCCGCCATTGAACCGCACGTCAACGATCAGGGCATCGCGGCCGACCTCGGCCAGGTAGCCGCGGTGGAACTCGGCGTAGCCCCAGGGGCCCATGTCAGGAACGTGGACGTAGCCCACCCGCCCGTCAGTGGCTTCGTGCACCTGGCAGCGATTGCCCTCCACCCACTCCCGATAGCGGGCCGGCGTCTCGTCCTTGAGGGCCTTCACAGACACGGTTCGCGTCTCCTCAACGGAGGGCTCGGTCAGAGACCTTCGTCCAACGGTCAGCAGCACCTCGCTGCCAGCCTGGTTGACCAGCAACTCCTGGGGGGAGCAGTCCTTGCCCACTTTGCGCCCATTGACGGCCAACAAGGGCTGCCCCGGTTCGACGTTGATCCCCGGCCCCAGCAGTGGGGAGCCCCCCTTCTCATCCCACGGATCGCCGCGCACGATGCGACCGATGCGGTACGTCTCGCTCTCTGCATCGTAGACGAAGTCCACTCCCAAGAAGCCCTGTAAGTACTTGGGCTCCTGGCGATAGTCGCCGCCCAATTCGTAGGCGTGAGAGGTGCCCAACTCGCCCTGCATCTCCCACATCAGATCGGAGAACTCGGAGCGGGTGGCCACGCGGTCCAACAAGGGCCGGTAGCGCTGGTTGACGGCCTCCCAATCCACGCCCGACATGTCCTCGGTCCAGAAGTGGTCTCGCTGCAGCCGCCACGCCTCGCGATACATCTGCTCCCACTCGTCCCGGGGCTGGACAGACACTTTGATCCGCCTCAGGTCCAGCCAGCCGCTCTTGCGACCAGGTGTTTTGTCTGAGTTGTCAGGCTTCTTGTCGGCCTCAATGGCGCGCAGGCGATTGCCCGCCCGATAGATCAAGGTCTTCCCGTCGGACGACACTTTGAAATTGGTGACCTTCTTGACCAACGTCTCCTGTTTCTGCTCCTCAAAATCGTACACCTCGATGGATCCCTTGGCCGCTGGCTCGCCAGGCAACCAGGAGTTGCCCAGGCTGCCCTCTATCGGAAAGGCCGTGAAGAGAGCTTTGCCCTTGATCCCCCACACCTGCCCGTAGCGCCCCTCCGAAACCGGGAAAGCTACAATGCGATCCTGGATGCCGTCCAGGTCGATCTCGACCACCAGCTCCTCAGGGGTCTCGGCCTCTTCCCCTCCCTTGTCACTGGATTCCTCATTATCTTCATCTCCCCCTTTTTCGCGTTTTGACGTCTCCTTTTCTTCACCAGGCAACTTCTGGCCTGGCGCCCTGGGGATGGGGATGAAAGGTGAGGGCAAGTCCTTTTGCAGGGTGATCAAGTACGGGCGCATCCCTTGGGGGAAGTTCAGGTCAAAATGCAGATTGTCGTAGACCGGATCGAACTCACGATACGACAGGAAGTACAGGTACTTGCCATCCGGGTCGAAGGACGGCCCCACGTCTCGCAGCACGGATCGGGTCAGCGGCCAGGTTTCCCCGCTCTCCACTTTGCATAACTTGATGCACGACGTGTTCTGGGTGTCGGAGAAGCCGTAGGCCACCCACCGTCCGTCGGGCGACCAGGCCAGGCCGTGAATCCGTGCGTATTGGCTCTTGTCCAGGAGGCGCATGGTGCGCGATGCAAGGTCAATCAGGATCAACTCGTAGCGGTGGTTGCTCAAGACCACCTGGTCGTTTTTAGGCGACACGGCCAGGTTTACCGGCCGGCCGATGTCGAGAAGGCCCTCAGAGTCGTCGTCCGCAGCGACGGAGAGGTCGGCCAGACGCTCCGGCTCCACGCTCCCATCAGCTTTGTGGATCTCCAGCGCTTCTTCGCCGTCGGTGTCGGCCACCATCACCAGCCGCTGGCCGTCGTTCAACCACGACGCCAGGCGATAGCGCGTTCCATCGGGCTCGCCGTGCTGCAGGACGGCGCCCTCCCAATTGGCCATGGTGAACGGCTTGCCCCGGGAGATAACGGCCACTGAGTGACCCTGCGGGTGGATGGCGTAGCCCAGCATGTACCTCGCTGTGTCCACGAACTTGCGGTTGCGCTGTGTCCTGGGGCTGCGAAACTCGACCTCGACTTGTTGGCTGGCGTCGGACGCCGGGTCGTAGACGTACAGATCGGCGCCGGCGTGGTAGACGATCCGCTGGCCGTCGGTCGAGGCGTTCCTGGCGTAGAAAGCCTGGTGAGCTGTGTGCTGCTTCAGGTCCATACCAGACGGGAGACACGAATACAGATTGCCCACCCCCTCGTGGTCCGACAGGAAGAAGATGCGCTCCCCGATCCACATTGGGTTGGCCAGGTTGCCCTCCAGTTGGATCAAGCGCACGAATTCGCCGTGTCCCTCGACGTCCACCCACAGCTCGCCGGCCGTGCCGCCCCGGTAGCGCTTCCAACGGGCTGGGTCGCCGGTGTTTCGCCCGATGACCACCCCACCGTCGGGGCCATAGGAGATGCCCTGAGCCGGTCCGATGGGCAGTTCCTGGGGCAAACCGCCGTCGAGACCGATGGCGAAGAGCTTGAAGAGGCGGAAGAAAGGCTGCCCAGCATTGCTGGTGAAAAGGATGGATTCCCCATTGGGACTCCAACCCACCACCTGGGCCGTGGCCCCCAGATAGGTCAACCGCCGCGTCGGCCCTCCAAGAGCCGGCATGACGTAAACCTCGGTATGCCCCTCTTCCCGTCCAATGAAGGCCAACGTTGACCCATCGGGCGAAAGAAAGGGATAGCTGGCCTCGCCGAGCCCTGAGGTCAGCCGGCGGGCGATGCCCCCTGTGTCGGCGACGGTCCACAGATCGTCCTCGCAGACGAACACCACCGTCTGGCCGTGAAGGGTGGGAAAGCGATAGTATCCTGCTGTTGTCATTCTGAGATCTCCTGTGTCTCTAGCTACATCGAGCCCATGGTCAAAGCCATCAGCGCCTTTTGCACGTGCAGGCGGTTCTCGGCCACATCGTAGATCACCGAGCGGGGGCCAGAGGCGACCTCGTCGGTGACTTCGTGTCCCCGGTCTACGGGCATGGGATGGGTAAAGAGGGCATTGTCGCTGAGGGCCATTTTCTCGGCGTCGCAGATCCACTCTGGGTATTGTAGTGCCTTGTCAATCTCTTCCTGCTTGTGGAACTCGCCGTCGCGATAGGCGTCGGGGCTCATCCAGTGACGGGAGTAGACGACGTGGGCCCCGTCGTAGCCCGATGCCACGTCGTGGACGACCTCGAACGTCCTGCCGTTGGCGGCACAGTTCCCTTGGGTCCACTCGATGACCTGGGGATCCAGCTCGTATCCCTCAGGATGGGCCAGGGTCACGTCCATCCCGAAGCGGGAGCCGATGAGCAGCGCCTCCTGGACACTGCACCAGGAGCGGGCCAGAGCGCCGTGCCCCCAGGTGACCAGCAGCTTCTTGCCTCGCACGTCACCCAGGTGTTCGAGCCAGCCCTGCATGTCAGCCAGGCCCTGGCAGGGGTGATACTTGTCGTGAGCCATGGATATGATAGGGATAGTGGCCCAGCGTGCATATTCTCGCAGCAGGTCATCGCCCTCGCCATAGGCACCGATCTTGTCCTCCAAGATGCGGATGCCCAGGCCATGGGCGTAGCGACTCATCACCCTGGCCGCGTCCTCCACCGTCTCGCCCGCAGTCTTAGCAGTCTTGAGACGCATGGCTTTCGGCTCCAAAAACTGCGCGTGGCCGCCTAGCTCCGTGGCCGCACACTCGAAGCTCTGGCGGGTGCGCACCGAGGGATTGTAGAAGAACATCAGGAAGGTCTTGTGCTGGAGTATTGAGGTCCAACGCGGCGAGAAGCGGTCGCGCTTCATCTTCGCCGCCAACTCCAGCACGGCTTCTAGCTCGTCCAGCGACCAGTCTTGCGTGCAGATTAGGTCTCGTCCATAAAGGTCCATGTTTCCTCCTTGTAATCGGGATTTGTATATTCGGGATTCGTGGGTTCGGGATTCGTAGACTCGGGATTCGTAAATTCGTACTCAGGCACGGTTTCGTGCATGAGGCGGTTGCCGAAGAGTTCTTGACCTTGTTGCTGTTTTCGCACGTAGCGAATGTAGCCGTTGAGAGCTTGCAAGGCGCGGTGGGCTAGCTCGCGCTGGCGATCCAGATCGGCATCGGAGGTATATCCTACAGTTTGACAGGTGATGAAGCCGCTCAACGTCTCGCTCAACGAGCCCCGTGCTATGTAGAAAAAGCGCAGGCTGTCCAGGTAGTGGTAGCGTCCATAGCCCTCGGCGATATTAAGTGTGACGCTAGATGCAGCTCGCCGGAGCTGGCGGGCAAGGTCATACCTTTCGTAATCGGGAAGTCGTTTCACCAAGTCATAAGCCTCACACACAACCTGCAAGGCGAGCTTATAACAATCCAGATCCTCAAAGCCCCTCTCCCGCTTCACCATCTATCCCCCGAATCTACGAGTTTACGAATCTACGAACTTACGAGCTTACGAACTTTGACCGGCCCCTCTCGCCAATCGCCATACTGTCCCAGGTGTTCCTCGATTCCGTAGTACTGGCCGCCCAGGTAGGCGAGGGGCCGGGCCTTGGTGTAGTCAATGCGCCCCCTGTCGTCCAGGATGGCCTCGTCCAGGTGGACGGCCGCGATCTCGCCCACGAAGAGGTCGTGCGCGCCGAGAGGGATGATCCGGGTCAGTTTGCACTCCAGGTTGACCGGGCACTGGGCGATGAGCGGCGTGGCAACCGCCGTGCCGGGCTCTGGAGTGAAGCCGCAGGCCGCCCACTTGTCCACATCCCGCCCGGAGACCTGGCCGCAGTAGTCCACCTGGGCCACCAGATCGGCGGTGGGGATGTTGACCACGAACTCCTCTGCCTGACGGATCAGGCCGTGAGAGTGCCGGTCGGGGCGGATGGCGATTCCGACCGCTGGCGGGTCGGAACAGACGGTGCCCACCCAGGCCAGGGTGATGATGTTAGCCTGGTCGCCGCTCCCGCAGGTGACGAGAACGGCAGGCACCGGGTACAAAGCTGTTGAAGGTCTTTTGACAAGTTTAGTCATTTCTGGTTCCTCATTTCTCCTTCCTAACCCGGACAAGCCGGAACCAAACAGGATTCAAAACCACCAAGTCACCAAGACACCAAGTTCTTTAGTTTTTTCCTGCTTCGTGTCTTTGTGTCTTTGTGGTTGTTTTTCTTGCCCAATGTGCAAGAATTTCACCGGTAAGGTACTAAATTCACGATGACGCCTGCTTCAACATGAGGGGCAAATAGATACGCTTGACCTGCATGGCCTGCAAAAACGCCGAGAAGATGTCCGGGGCTGTTTCCTGCCGGCGATGATCCACCCAGATCACATGTCCGTTGCCCTGGCCATCCACGGCGATGTCGGGATGATCCTGTATTGCCGGCTGGTCGAGCGGGTCGTCGTTGACGCGAGTGTCTCCATCCCAGAGTCCCGTCTGCGGCAGATAGGTGGCCATGAATATGTCGGGGTTCGGGTCGGGTGGCGTGGTGTTGCGCTCGTCGGTCCAGACGGCGAAGGCCGCACCATCGGCGGTCACAGCCAGAGCCGGCTCTTTTTGCGCGTGGCCCGGCGGATCGTGGTTCACCCGCCGATCCTGCCCCCAATGGTCTTCGCCCACCAGAAGCCGCGCCGCGTAGATGTCCGGGTCATTTTCGCCGTTGCGGAAGTCCTGCCAGATGGCGTAGATAATGCCCATGCTGTCCGCCCCGACGTCGGGGTGCAGAGGGGCGGGCACGTCAGGCGCTTGCGGTTGGTTCACCGTCAGGAACCCCTGCCAGGTGTCGGCGCCGGAGGGCAATATGGCCCAGCGAATGTCGGATCCGTTCGGATCGTGGTTCTCCCAGACCAGGTGGATGTTGTCCTCTGTGTCCACAGCCAGCGCAGGCGCTCTTTGGTCTTTGGGACCCGATGTCCCCACGGCCTGGCTGGCACTCCAGACGCCGCCGTCGGGCTGCTTCGCCCAGCGCAGCTCTGGCTGTGCAGGCCCGTTGCGCCGGTCTTCCCACACCACATAGACTGTGCCTTGACTGTCTGCGACGACGGCCGGGTATTCTTGCGGGGCTGCGTCGGCATCGTCGTTGACCTGCTGAGCAGGAGTCCAACCAACAACGGGGAAAAGCAGCCTGGCTGCGTAGATATCGCTGTCCCCATTCCGGTCGTCGGCCCACACTGCCACCACGTGCTCACCCCCGAAGCCCTGTGCCAGGGTGGCTATTTGGGGGCTGGCAACCCCGGCTGCCGGTGGCGCATCGTCGGCCCGCAGGGCGGGACGCCATTCCACCAACCAGGGCGCCTTAGAACTGTAGAAGACCTGCTCATCCCCGGAACGGGCATCCACCCACACGGCCGAGGCCAGTCCTCTAATGTCAACAGCGATGGCCGGGCTGTGCTGCGCGGCTGGGCCGTCATCGTGGTTGACCCGCACGTTGCTCGGGCGAGGCGTCGGCTGGGGTGGGCCTTCGGTCGGCGTCGGAGTAACGGTGGCCGTTGGCGTCGGGGTAGGCGTGGTAGCGGTAGCCGTCGGGGTGGGTGTGCCGCCAGAAGCTGCCGCAACCGCAGCCGCAGCATCAATCCGTCCCCAGCCAAAGGTGTCATCCCAACCTGGTGAGCCCAGGTCCACAGCGGTAGCCTCGATGATGGACTGCACCTCGTCGTTGGTCAGAGTAGGGTTGACCGACCAGACCAGCGCAGCCAGGCCCGCGACGTGGGGACATGCCTGCGAGGTGCCCGAGATCATCACGTAGCTGTAGCCGCTGCCCTGCCAATAGGTGCTGGCGATCCAATGGTTCGGGTCAGAGTCGGAGGAGTCGGTAGGATTGCCACCCGGCGCAGCCACGTCCAGTTGGGGTCCGGTATTGCTGTAGCTGGCGTGCTCGTCCTGGTCGCCCACCGCGCCCACGGCCACGACATAATCATCATAGCCAGCAGGGTACAGGACAGGGCCAGCCTCGTTGCCGGCCGCAGCCAACAGCAGGCAGCCTGCGCTGTGGGCGTAGTTCACTGCGTCCTCCAGGATGAAGCTGGGCGACGCGCCTCCCAGGCTCAGGTTGATGATGTCGGCTCCGTTATCGGCCGCCCACCGGATGCCACTGGCAATGTGCAGGTATGAGCCGTAGCCATCGCTGTCCAGCACCTTGACGGACATGATCTTGCTGCCCCACGACACGCCGGCCACACCTTCATTGTTGTTGGTCGCTGCGGCGGCGATGCCAGCCACGTGGGTGCCGTGCCCCTCGTCATCACTGGGATCGCTGTCTTCGTTGACGAAGTCGTAACCGGCGATCACCTTGCTGGACAGGTCGGGATGAGTGGAATCCACGCCGCTGTCCACGATGGCTATGGTGATGCTGGACGAGCCGGTGGTCGTGTCCCAGGCTGTCTCCAGGCCGATGTGAGTCATGTTCCACTGGTAGCTGGTGTAGTAGGTGTCGTTCGGCACGGTCGTAATGGCGTGGGCAAAGTATTCAGGCTCGGCGTGGAGGATTGTCGGGTCGCGCTCCAACTGTTTGGCCAGGGCCACCTCCTGACCAACCGGCACCTCCACCAGCTCGACGTCCAGCAAGGGCAGGTGATCGCCAGGAGCCAGCCCCTCAGCGGCCAGTCGCGCCCGTCGTTGGACGAGGGGGAGGTCGCTTCGGAATTTGACCACCAGCCGGCCGGGGACGAACTGGGTGGGGTCAGCAGGCACACGGCGGAGGGGCAGCCGGGGCAGAGTTCCTGTGCCTTCAGGGAAGGGGTCAAGTGCTGACGCCTCCCAGATGTGCCCGGCCAGAGGGCTGGCCACCAGGATTGCGATGAACGCGATCATGGCCAGAACCGGCCAGATCAGACGACGCGGCGTTCCCGGAGGGTGACTTGTTCCGTGTTTCATCGAATAGATCCTTGTGGGGATCAGGGATCAGTGATCAGGGAATCGGGGAATCAGGCGCGTCAGCGGTGAGGTGGATCTGGTAGACAGCTCTATCTTCGCTGATCAGCTTGTTGCCGAACTCCTCACGCCCTTGTTGTTTGCGGCGGAGATAGCCGATGTAGCCGTTCAAGGATTTCTGGGCTTCGGCTTCGGTATCGTAAGCCCACTGGAGCTGGTCGGAGTTGATGTAGCCGACCAACTCAGCAGAGGTGAAAGCACTTCGCACCTCGCTGAGAGAACCCCGGGCGATGTAGAAGAAGCGGAGTTTGTCCAGATAGTGGTAGCGGCCGTAGCCCTCGGCCATGTTCAAAACCGCGCTCAAAGCTGCCCGGCGCACCTGTGAGGCCAAGTTATACTTCTCATAATCCGGCAACTCGGCGGCCATCTTGTAGGCAGCCCGAAGAAGCTTCAGCGCCAACTGATAGAAATTGAGATCGTCTATCCCCTTGGCCGGTTGCTTCTCCCCACCCTCCGCCGCCATCTAGCCACCTCTCGATTTCCCAATCCCCTGATTCCCTGACTTCCTGATTCCCCGATCCCCTGATTACCTCATCACCAAACTCATCACCGCCTTCTGCACGTGCAGCCGGTTCTCAGCCTCGTCGAAAGCCACCGACTGCGGGCCGTCAATGACTTCGTCAGTCACCTCGAAGCCGCGGTCGCAGGGGAGGCAGTGCATGTAGATGGCATCCGGGTCGGCCAGAGCCATCTTGTCCGCATCGCAGATCCAGTCCTTGTTGGCGTCGAAAATCTCCTGGGCTCTTTCGGGGTCGTCCTCACCCACCGGTGGCTTGAACATGGGCACTGCCGTCCACGCCTTGGGGTAGACCACGTGCGCTCCGTCGAAGGCTTCTTCCATATCATTGGAAATCTCGAAGGCGCCCCCCGACTTCTCGGCATACCCTTCACAGGCCTGGAGAACCTCGTCGTCCAGCTCCATCCCCTCTGGGTGAGCCAGCACCACGTCCATGCCCATCATGGTGGCCCCGATGATGGCGCTCTGGGGCACGGCCCGGGGCTTGTGGACGCTGGGCGAATAGGCCCAACTCATCACGAACCTCACCCCCTCGAAGGTGCCGAACTTCTCGTAGACGGTGAGGATGTCGGCCAGGGCCTGGCAAGGGTGATACTTGTCACACTCCATGTTGATCACGGGAATGTCTGCCCAGTATGCGAAGTTCTTCATCACCTCGTGAGCCCCGCCATACTCCCAGTCCACCGGGTCGCCGTAGCAGCGGATGGAGATGGCGTGGCCCATGCGAGCCAGCACCCGTGCCACGTCGGAGACGCGCTCGGTGCTATAGGCCACTTCTCTGCCAGGCAACGCCGGGGTGTAGATCTTGCTCGGATCCAGGAAGTGGGCATGGCCGCCCAGTTGGGTCATCCCCGCCTCGAAGCTGTTGCGGGTGCGCAGGCTCTGGTTGTAGAAGATCATGAACAGCGTCTTGGCTGGCAGCAAGTGATCGTGGGGTTCGCCCAGGGCAAAGCGGCGCTTGAAGTCCAACGCCACGTCCAGAATGGTCTCCACTTCCTCCGTAGTGTAATCCAGCAAAGTAAGGAAATCTCGGCCTCGGAACGATTCGGTTTTCATGCTTCATTTCTCCTTTTCCATGTTTGGAGATAATATACCACCGTAAGGGCATCTCGTCAAGTGGGAGCGTCGAGTCAGTGGAAGTGTTAATGACACAGCAGCTTGACAGTGGGGCAGGGGGTGATATAATATTGCCATCATTCGACCTCGCTTGGGCACAAACCTCCGAAGGAGGAAAACGTCATGATTCACAACAAAGGCAGATTCATGCTGCGGCTGACCACGCTGATGGCGCTGCTGGTCGCACTGGCGGCAGTGCCGGTGCCAGTTGCACCACAAATTGCACCCCAGGCACCTCTTATTCTGTACGAGGAGTCGGCGGCTCACCACAATGGCAAGCTGGGCGGCCGAACCGGGGCGGACGGTCTCTGTCAAGCTTCGGCCAACCGGCCTGCGGGTTACACCAGTTACCGGGCCTTTATCTCCGTGGATGCCGATGACGAGATCCGGGATATGCCGGGCAATTATCGAGTGCCGACGAATGTACCGATCCAGTCGTTGAACGGGACGGTCATTGCCAACGACTGGGCCGATTTGCTGGATGGGAGCATCACCGTAACGTTGGAGACTGCAGGGGTGCTGACAGACTGGCTTTGGTGGTCAGCGTCGTGGACCGATGGCAGTCTAGTAGCAGGGGGGGGTATGATTGCGACGGTTGGACATCGGATAGTGCCGCTGTATACGGAGTCACGGGATATTGGGATGACACAGGTCAAACATGGATAGCAGGCTATGTCGTACCGTGTAGCAATACCAGTTTGACTCGGGTTCTCTGCTTGGCTTTTGACGACGGCATCATCACCGTCGTCAAAGATGCCAACCCGTCTGACGGCACCGACTTCACCTTCAGCGGGGGGCAGGCTGGGCAGCCGCCTAATGACTTCTGGACGCTGGATGACGCCATTCCCGATGATGGCGATGGCTTCACCGACTCCATCACGGCTAGCGGTATGCGGCCCGGCACCTACGTCGTTACCGAAGATGATCCAATGGTGACGCCAGGAGGCTACAGGCTAACCAACCTCGACTGCGTGGACACTGGAACCGACAACTCCATCGGAAATGTCGTTACGAGGACGGCCACCATCAACCTTGAGGCAGGCGAGATCATCACCTGCACCTTCACCAATGAGGCCGACACTGACAGCGACGGCGTTCTCGACAGCGTGGATAACTGCGACAACCACGCCAACCCCAACCAGGAAGAGGCTGACGGCGATGGGCTGGGCGACGCCTGCGACAACTGCCCCAACCGCGCCAACGCCGATCAGTCCGATGGTGACGGCGATGGGGTGGGCGACGTGTGCGACAACTGTCCCAGCATAGCCAACCCTGGCCAGGAAGATGCCGACGGCGATGGGGTGGGTGACG
>CAZQDO010000113.1:0-14053 GCA_964592085.1 uncultured Anaerolineae bacterium
CCTCCTTCGCCATCTTCCAGTTCCTGTGGGTCTGGAACGACTACCTGGTGGCCCTCATCTTCCTGGGCGGCGACCCAAACTTCGAGGTGGTAACAATGCGGCTGGCCGGCATCGTGGGAGATCGTGGCCAAGACTGGCACCTGCTGACCTCGGCCGCTTTCGTAACCATGCTGCTGCCGCTGACTGTGTTCTTCTCGCTGCAGCGCTACTTCGTGCGTGGTCTGCTGGCCGGCTCGGTGAAGGGGTAGGCCGCTCACAGGTCGCTGTTGACTGCGTGGGCGCAACGAACCAGCACAAGTAGTATCAGTAGATGGAAATTTCGAAGCAGCGCGGGCTCCCACGCCCAATGGCACTAACTTTTTCAACCTTTGCGGTTAGCGCCAGGCCGCGCGGGGCTGAAGTCCCCGCGCTGAGAGAACGAAGCCCCTTCGGGGCTGGAATTTTAGCCCGTAGGGCTTGGTTCTTTCAGCCCAGAGCTTCAGCTCAGGGCGATGCAGCGCGAAATGTTAGTGCCATTAGGCTCCCACGCCCGCGAATGGGCGATAGTCTTCGTGGCATGGGAGCCGCCTCTGCTGGGAATCTTGGATCTACCGAGACCAGGAATTGCCCGTATGCGCTACGGTTACTTCGATGACCAATGTCGCGAGTACGTGATTACGCGGCCAGACACACCCCTCCCCTGGATCAACTACCTGGGGAGTGAGGCGTACTTTGGCATCATTTCCAACACGGCTGGTGGCTATTCGTTCTACCGCGATGCCCGCCTGCGCCGTGTCACGCGCTATCGCTACAACAACGCCCCCTTTGACTTTGGCGGGCGCTACATCTACTTGCGAGACGACGCGGACGACGAGCGACCGGGCGCGTTCTGGTCTCCTTCCTGGCAGCCAACCCGGAGTGAACTGGAAAACTACACCTGCCGCCACGGGTTGGGCTACACCACCATCGGCTCGACTTACCAGGGGATCGAAGCACAGACGCGCTACTTCGTGCCGCTGAACGAGTCCCTGGAAATCTGGCAGCTTACGCTGACGAATCGGCGTGGGGAGCCTGCCCGGCTCTCGGTTTTCTCCAGCGTCGAGTTCTGCTTGTGGGATGCCCACGACGACGCGACTAACTTTCAGCGCAACTTCAACATTGGCGAAGTGGAGATCGAAGGCGGCGCGATCTATCACGAGACCGAGTACCGCGAGCGGCGAGATCACTTCGCCTTCTTCGCCTGCTCTGAACCTCTGGCTGGGTACGACACGCAGCGGGATGTGTTCCTGGGCCCTTACCGGGGCTGGGACAATCCGGCCGCCGTCGAGCGCGGTCGCGCCTTCAACTCCATTGCTCATGGGTGGGCGCCCATCGGCTCCCACCACGTCAAAGTCACCCTTCAGCCTGGCGAGACCCGCCAGATCATCTTCGTGCTCGGCTACCACGAGAATCCCCGCGATCAGAAGTTCGACCCACCCGGCTCGCAGATCGTCAACAAGCAGACGGTCAGGCCCATCATGGCCAGGTATCTCGACAGGGAAAACGCAGACGCCGCTTTTGAGGAGTTGCGTGCCTATTGGGATGGTCTGCTGAACATTCTCCAGGTCGAAACGCCCGACGTCCACACCAACCGCATGGTCAACGTCTGGAACGCCTACCAGTGCATGGTTACTTTCAATTTGTCACGTTCTGCCTCGTTCTTTGAATCCGGCATCGGGCGCGGTATGGGGTTCCGTGATTCCAACCAGGACTTGCTGGGTTTCGTCCATACGGTTCCGGATCGAGCTCGCCAGCGCATCCTGGACCTGGCCGCTACCCAACTGGAGACCGGCGGCGCATACCACCAGTATCAGCCTCTCACCAAGCGAGGCAACGATGAGGTCGGCGGCAACTTCAACGACGACCCCCTCTGGCTGATCCTGAGTGTAGCTGCCTACCTGAAAGAAACCGGCGACTGGAGCATTCTCGACGAACCAGTGGTGTATGAGAACCGGCCTGGCAGCGAGGAGCCACTCTACGGCCATCTGCAGCGCAGCCTGCGCTACACGTTGAACCGGCTAGGTCCCCACGGGCTGCCGCTCATCGGTCGCGCCGACTGGAACGACTGCCTGAACCTGAACTGCTTCTCCGCGGAACCCGGCCAATCGTTCCAGACGGTCACTAACAAAGACGGCAAGGTGGCCGAGTCGGTCTTCATCGCCGGGATGTTTGTGTTGGCTGCCAGGGAGATGGCCGACATGGCCCGGTGGCGCGGCCAGGAGGAGGAAGCCCAGGACTACCTCGACCAGGCTGCCAGGATGGAAGCCACTGTGCGGGAGCATGGATGGGACGGCCAGTGGTTCCTCCGCGCCTACGACGATTTTGGCCGCAAGGTTGGCTCGCATGCCTGCGAGGAAGGGCAGATCTTCGTCGAATCGCAGGGCTTATGCATCCTGGCCGGCATCGGGCTGGAGGATGGTCGGGCAGAGAAGGCGCTGGCGGCGGTGAAGGAGCGGCTGGCCACGCCGCACGGCATCGTTGTTCAGCAACCAGCCTACTCCCAGTACTACATCCACCTGGGCGAGATATCGTCTTATCCTCCCGGCTACAAAGAGAACGCGAGCATCTTCTGTCACACCAACCCCTGGATCATGATCGCCGAAACCATGATGGGAAACGGCAACCAGGCACACGACTACTATCTGCGCATCAACCCGTCGGCGCGGGAGGAGATCAGCGACGTGCATCGCTGCGAGCCGTACGTGTACGCCCAGACGATTGCCGGACGCGATGCCCCAACCCATGGCGAGGCCAAGAACTCCTGGCTCACGGGAACGGCCGCCTGGAACTACGTCGCCATCACCCAGTGGATCCTGGGCATCCGGCCCACCTATGCCGGCCTGCAAATTGCGCCTGTCATCCCCACTGACTGGGCTGGCTTCCAGGCGACGCGGGTCTTCCGAGGCGTGACTTACCACATCGCCGTGAAGCGCGCAGGCCAGGGGAACGCAGCGTCTCTCGTGGTGGACGGCAAGCCGGTGGAGGGCAACGTCGTGCCTCTGCCGGCCAGGGATCAAATCGAAGTGAAGGTCGAGGTTACCTTAGCATGACTATTGCTCCGCCCTACCTCTGGTGGCAAACCGACGTCATCTACCAGATCTATCCCCGCAGCTTTCAAGACACCACCGGCAATGGGATCGGCGACTTAGCCGGGGTGATTGAGAAACTGGACTACCTGGGTGAGACGCTGGGTATTGACGCCATCTGGCTGTCGCCCTTCTACCCCTCCCCCATGGCCGATTTCGGCTACGACGTGGCCGACTACACCGACGTGGATCCGCTTTTCGGAGACCTGGCCACGTTTGACGAGCTGATCGAGCACGCCCATGGGCGCGGCATCAAGATCATTGTGGATTTCGTGCCCAACCACAGCTCCGACAAGCACCGCTGGTTCATCGAATCCCGCTCCTCGCGGGACAATCCCAGGCGCGATTGGTACATCTGGGCCGATCCCAAACCCGATGGCTCACCGCCCAACAACTGGCTCAGCGTCTTCGGGGGATCCGCCTGGGAGTGGGACGAAGCTACGGGTCAGTACTATCTCCATTCGTTTCTGAATGAACAACCTGATCTCAACTGGCGGAACCCAGAGGTCAAAGCGGCCATGTTCGACGTGGTGCGTTTCTGGCTGGAGCGCAGGGTGGACGGTTTTCGTGTGGACGTGGCTCACTACATCATGAAAGATCCGGAGATGCACGATAACCCTCCTAGCATAGGGCAGGACCCCGCCTTCCACCGCCCTCATGGGGATTACGACACTCAAATCCACCTGTACGACAAAGCCCACCCCGACGTCCACGCCGTCTATCGCGAATTCCGCCAACTGCTCGACGCCTACAGCACCGAGCGCCCTCGGATGGCCGTCGGCGAGATCCACATCTATGACTGGCAGAAGTGGGCCAGCTACTACGGCCAACACCTGGACGAGTTTCACCTGCCCTTTAACTTTGCGCTGCTGAACGTGGCCTGGCGGGCGCAGGAGGTTCGCCAGGTGGTGGACACCCTCGAAGCCATCCTGCCACCGGGAGCCTGGCCCAACTACGTCCTGGGCAACCACGACGAATCCCGCATCGCCTCCCGCTACGGCCCAGCCCAGGCTCGGATCGCCGCCATGCTGCTGCTCACGCTGCGGGGCACTCCCACCCTGTACTATGGCGACGAAATCGGCATGCCCGACGTTCTCATCCCCCCCGAAGCGCAACTCGACCCCTTTGGGTTGCGCGTCCCTGGCTGGGGGCGGGACCGTTGCCGCACCCCCATGCAGTGGAGCTCGGCACCTAATGCCGGCTTCTCCTCGCCCGAGACGCCAAGATTGTGGCTGCCCTTTGCCCCAGACTACCGGAAGGTCAACGTCGAACGCCAACTGGCCGTGCCGACCTCGATGCTGAACCTCCATCGTCGCTTGCTCGCCTATCGCAGGGCAACCCCAGCGCTGCAATGGGGAAGCTACCAGCCTGTGGATGGTGTGCCGGAGGACTGTTACGTTTTTCTGCGGCAGGCCAACGACCAGCGCGTCCTGATCGCCCTCAACTTCTCCGATCAACACCAGGGCGTGGCTCTGCCAGAGCTGGCCAGCGGTGCTGTGATCCTCTCTACCCATCTGGACCGGGAGGGAAAGCTCAGCCTGGGCGATCTCAGGTTGCGTAGCAACGAAGGGGTGATTATCGAACTTGTAGGAAAGCTCTTTTGACAAAGAGGCGATTTGAGGATATAATACCCCTGCGCCCAACGGCGCAATCCTCTGAACGTAATGACTCACCCTCCCGCAGGTTTGGCCGGTCGTATCGGACAAACCGCCAACTTCGGGCAAATATCCGGACACCTAACTGGTAAAAGCGACCTGCGGGAGGATAGATTGAGGAGTCACCTCTGAACTTACAATGTGGAGCAACCACAAAATATAATCTGATAAGGAAAGGAGCAATATTATGGCTAGTGTGACTTACGATCACGTCACCAAGGAGTTCGGCGAGGTGGTGGCCGTCAACGACCTGAACATTGAGATCGCCGACAAGGAATTCCTGGTACTCTTGGGCCCCTCAGGATGTGGCAAAACGACTGCTCTCCGCCTCCTGGCCGGCCTGGAAGAGATCACCCAGGGCAGTATCTCTATTGGGGATCAGGTAGTCAATGACGTTCCCCCCAAGGACCGCGACATCGCTATGGTCTTCCAGTCCTACGCCCTCTACCCCCACATGAGCGTCTACGACAACATGGCCTTCGGCCTGAAGCTGCGGAAGACGCCCAAGGACGAGATTGACAAGAGGGTGAAGGAGGCAGCGCGCATTCTCCGGATCGAGGAGCTTCTGGATCGCAAGCCCAAGCAGCTTTCGGGAGGCCAAAGGCAGAGAGTGGCTGTGGGAAGGGCCATCGTCAGGGAGCCCAAGGTGTTCCTCATGGACGAGCCGCTGTCCAACCTGGACGCCAAGCTGAGGGTGGCAGCCCGAGCAGAGATCTCCAAGCTTCACCATCGGCTGGAGACGACCTTCATTTACGTAACCCACGACCAGGTGGAGGCCATGACCATGGGGACCAGGGTTGTGGTATTGAAGGACGGTCTCTTGCAGCAAGTGGATACCCCTCAGAACCTCTATAACTACCCCGCCAACCTTTTCGTGGCCGGCTTCATCGGCAGTCCGGCCATGAACTTCTTCGACGCCACTCTGGTGCCTGAGAATGGGGATCTCTACGTGGACAGTGGCACTTTCCGCGTGAAAGTTCCCCAGGAGAAGTCACAAGCGATTCTTCCCTACAAGAGCAGGAAGATCATCTTTGGCATCAGGCCCGATGACCTCCATGACCCCCAGTTTACCCCTCCCAACATCACGCCAGGCAAGATCAAGGCCGAGGTGGATGTGACGGAGTTAATGGGGAACGAGGTCTTTGCTCACATGTTGTCGGGAGAGAAGAGCTTCACGGGCCGCTTTGACCCCCGGACCAATGTCAGGGTTGGGGATAAGTTGGATGTTGTTGCGGACATGGACAACATGCACGTCTTCGACCCCCAGACGGAGAAGGCCATCCGCTGAAGGTCGGAAATTGGAGGTTGGAGGTTGGATTTTTCAACCTCCAACCTCCAATTAAGGGGGAGGTGTGTATCGAATCTGCAACGGTTGATTTTCGTTAGGCTAACATCAGTGTTAGCACCAATAAAAACTCTTGGAGGAGAAACATGTTCAAGAAAGCAGTACCTGTCGCCCTGGCAGTGGTGATGGTGGTCAACCTGTTGGTGGTTAGCGCAGTCAGCGCTGCTCCGCTGGCGCAGGAGGAGCAGACCTACACAGTGAAGCTAGGCGACAACCTGTGGACACTGGCCGAGAAGTACCTGGGCAGCGGACCAGCTTACTGGGCCATCGTCTCCGCTACAAACACGAAAGGTAATGAGGACGACACCTTCGCCAGCATCACCGATCCCAACGTGATCCACCCCGGCTGGAAGCTTTCCATCCCCAGCGCGGAGGAGGCCGCCGCGTTCCTGGCGGCCCGCACTGCTGGTGCGGTAAGCGTCCTCGGTGTGTGGGGTAGTGGTGAGATTGAAAAATTCACTGCAGCGGTCGCACCCTTCACCGCGGAGACCGGCATCGAGATGCAGTTCGAGGCCTCCCGAGAGCAGGTTACCGTCCTCAACACACGCATTGCGGCGGGCAACCCGCCAGATATCGCCATCCTCCCTCAGCCGGGACTGTTGGTGGACCTTGCCAAGGCGGGATCCCTGGTGCCCATTGATTCCTTCATGGACATGGGCCAGCTTGGCCAGGACTACGCTCAGGCGTGGATTGACCTGGGCAGCTACGATGACACCCTTTACGGCATCTGGTACAAGGGAAGCTTGAAGAGCCTGGTGTGGTACAGCCCAGCGGCTTTTGAGGCCGGTGGCTATGAGGTGCCCACCAACTGGGACGAGATGATCGCGCTCTCAGACCAGATCGTAGCCGATGGCGGCACGCCGTGGTGTGTTGGAATCGAGAGTGGCGTGGCCAGCGGCTGGCCTGCCACTGACTGGATCGAGGACATCATGCTGCGCACCGCCGGCCCCACCGTCTACGATCAGTGGGTCAACCACGAGATTCCCTGGACCGACCCGGCCATCAAGACCGCCTGGGAGTATTTCGGTCAGATCGTCCTCAACGAGGATTACGTGTGGGGTGGCTCGACGGGCGTAAATAGCACATACTTCGGTGATTCGCCAGTGCCACTGTTCGAGGATCCGCCCGGCTGCTACATGCACCGCCAGGCGTCGTTCATCACCAGCTTCTTCCCGGAGGGTGTGACGGAGGAAGACTACAATGCCTTCCCCTTCCCAGCGATAGATGCGGCCTATGGCATCCCGGCGCTGGGCGCTGGCGATGTGGTCGTTATGCTCAAGGACACGCCGCAGGCCAGGGCGTTCATGCAGTACCTGGCCACGCCTGAGCCCCATGAGATCTGGGCGGCCATGGGTGGCTTCCTCTCGCCTCACAGAGGGGCCAGCCTGGACGTCTATCCCGACCCCATCACCCGCCTGCAGGCAGAGACTCTGGCCGGCGCGGAGGTCTTCCGCTTCGATGGCTCCGACCTGATGCCAGCGGCCATAGGTGCTGGTACGTTCTGGGTGGGCACGGTGGACTACGTCGCTGGTGAAGACCTGGACGCTGTTCTGGCCACGGTCGAGGCCAGCGCAGTAGATGCCTACGCTGACTAGTTGCCAATCCCATCTCAATGTCATTGAGACAACCCGACCTTAATGATGGTCGGGTTGTCTCAATCTATGCTATCAGATGGAGGTGAGAGAGATATGGAAGCTTTGCCTGCCTCTCTAAGCCAGCTCCTCAACACGTTGCTGGCTATATTGGTCGGAGTGGGCGGGGTCGTTTTGTTGTACGTTGTCATGGACTTCCTGGTTGGGTTCCTTCCAGACAACGTGCAACGGCGAGTCCGTCCCTGGGTGTACGTCGGGCCACTACTCATTATCCTCGCATTCTACCTGGTTTATCCTACCCTCAACACCATCTACCTCAGCTTCCTGGACAAAAACTCTGAGGACTTCGTCGGCCTGGAAAACTATATCTTCACCTTCACCAATCCGGCCATGCGCGTTGCTTTCCGAAATAATGTTCTGTGGTTAGTGCTGCTGACCAGTCTCAGTGTCGGGATGGGGTTGGTTATCGCTGTGCTTGCTAATCGAGTCCGCTACGAAGCCGTTGTCAAGTCATTCATCTTCTTGCCGCTGGCCATCTCTTTCGTCGGCGCCGGCGTGATCTGGCGGTTCGTGTATGCCTTCAAGCCGGGCGATGTCGCCCAGATTGGCCTGTTGAATGCTGCTTTGGTCAACTTGGGTCTGGAGCCCATCGGGTGGTTCGTGGAGAAATCGCTGAACAACTTCGCGCTCATCGTCATCGGAGTGTGGCTGCAAACCGGCTTTTGCATGGTCGTTCTGTCGGCCGCCATTAAGAACATCCCCGTTGAGATCATAGAAGCGGCGCGGATAGATGGGGCCAACGGGTGGCAGGTTTTCTCGCGCGTCACTGTGCCCATGATCAGTTCGACCATCGCTGTGGTAGCCACCACAGTGATCATCGGTGCGCTCAAGGCTTTCGACATCGTCTTCGTTCTGACCAACGGCAATCGGGGCACGGAGGTCCTGGCTAATCGTATGTACAAGGAGATGTTCTCCTGGAGAAACACCGGGCGCGCCAGTGCCATTGCCGTTATCTTGCTCGTGGCCGTCATCCCTATCATGGCGGCCAACATCCGCCGCTTTCGGGCACAGGAGGCTATGCGATGAGCCATTCGACAAAGCTCATGACAAACGACAGATTGCGAAAGATTCTCTCAAGCGTACCGTTGCACATAGTCCTCATCGGAATCACCCTGCTATGGACATTGCCTTCAGTGGGATTGCTGGTCAGTTCCTTCCGGCCCCGGAATGATGTCTTTGCCACCGGCTGGTGGACGGTCTTTCAGCATCCATTCGATTTCACCCAGTACCAACTGGACAACTACGTCCGCGTCCTTAGCACTGAGGGGATGGCACGGGCGTTTCTCAACAGTCTGACCATTGCCATTCCCTCCACCGTCATCCCCATCGCTGTGGCAGCCTTTGCCGCCTATGCCTTCGCCTGGATGGATTTTCCCGGCCGTCAAGTTCTCTTCGTCATCGTGGTGGGCCTGCTGGTGGTACCTCTTCAGATGACCCTGATCCCGCTGCTGCGCGTATACAACCGGCTGGGATTGGCCGGCACTTTCCTGGGCATCTGGCTGGCGCACACTGGCTACGGGTTGCCTTTCGCCGTCTACCTGTTGCGCAACTTCATCGGCTCACTGCCCAGGGACTTGTTTGAGTCTGCCTATCTGGACGGTGCTTCGCATCTGACGGCCTTCTTCCGATTGGCCTTTCCCCTCTCAATCCCGGCCATAGCGTCGCTGGCCATCTTCCAGTTCTTGTGGGTATGGAATGACCTCCTGGTGGCTCTGATCTACCTGGGTGGAACGCAGGACGTCGCACCGCTGACCGTCAAGTTGTCCGGCCTGGTGCAGTCTATGGGTCAGGACTGGCAGTTGCTTACCGCCGCCGCTTTCGTCTCCATGGCCCTGCCGCTGGCCGTTTTCTTCTCCTTGCAGCGCTACTTCGTGCAAGGCATCCTGGCTGGCTCGGTGAAGGGATAGCAAGCGTCCGGGAGGTAGCATTTCGTCTACGGTACGCTCGATCGAGGGAGGCTGTCAATTTGCCTCCCTCTCTCTGTGCGGCCATGACAGATGTCTTATCGAACTGTCAGCGCACGTTCACAAGGGTAACCTCGCACACATGACCTACTCCCGAGCAAAATACTACTTCGAAGGCGACCGTCAGTTCGTCGTCGAGAACTACAACTGGGCTAAGCCGTTTTCTAACTTCCTTCCCGGCATCGCGGGCAAATGGGGTATTCCCACGTGGGTCTACTACGTCAGCAAGGCCCAGGCAGTTTGCAGCCTCGGCGTGCACGACAAGGACCACGCCATACTGGAGTTCCTGTCCTTCAACAAAGCCTGCCAGACCGTAGGTAGGGAAGGGTTCAGGACGTTTGTCAAGCTCAATGGGGCGCACGTGTACGAACCGTTCCAGAGGGTGGAAAACGAGGCCATCGCGCAGCGGATGATTATCTCCCCACACGAGCTGGAGCTCCACGAGCGCAACGCCGAACTCGGGTTGGAGACCTCTGTGGTCTACTTTCCCCTGGTCAATATGCCGCTCGCTGGCCTGGTTCGTCTGGTCACTATCAAGAACGTCACCCAGGAGACCAGGGACGCTGAAGTGATAGACGGCGTGGCGCGAGTGCTGCCTTATGGCGTGACTTTTGATCACGTGAAGGTAATCGCCCGGCACATTGAGGGGATGATGGGCGTCCTTGACGTGGAGGGCGTCCCGCTCTTCCGACTGAAGCAGACCCCAGGCGACATCGAGGAGGTCGGCAAGATCGAGGCCGGGCATTTTTATTGCAGCCTGGTGGATGGTGAAAAGGCGCCACTCCGCAGTTTCATCGTTGACCCCGCCGTGCTGTTTGGAGAGGCGGAAAACCACGACTTCCCGTGGGTGCTGGCGCACGAATCTATAGACACGATTCTGGACGCCAATCAGATCAAGGAGACCAGGACCCCCTGCGCCTTCACCGCGTTGACGCGCTCCATCCCGCCTGGTGAGGCACTGACCGTGTGCTCTGTGATAGGCGCCACCGCCAATGAGCAGACCTTGAAAGAGTTCCTCCCAGTTTTGGAAATGCGCGATTTCGTGCCACAAAAGCGGGCAGAGAATCGCGAGGTCATTGATCAGATCGAGAGCTTCGCGTTTACTGTGAGCAGCGAGCCGGTATTCGGCCAGTACTGCCAGCAAACGTTCCTCGACAACGTAATGCGCGGCGGTATGCCAGTGACTTTCGAATCCGCGGACAACCAGCATCTTTTCTACATCTACTCGCGGCAAGGTGGCGACCTGGAGCGCGACTATCACTGGATTGTCCTGGAGCCGACCTATCTGTCCCAGGGAAATGGCCACTACCGAAGCATCCTCCAAAACCGCCGCATGGACACCTGGTTTTTCCCAGAGGCAGAGGATCACAACCTCATCACCTTCCTGAATCTGACCCAGACTGATGGGTACAACCCGTTGACCGTGAATGGGCCCACGTTCGTCGCCGACGACGTGGAGGGGGTGAAGAGGTGGCTGGGCGATCTGGTCCCCGACGAGGCCACACGCGATGACCTTCTGGCACTGGTGACCAGGCCGTTCACCCCCGGCCAGTTCATCATGGCGTTGGAGGCGAGCGCCACTTCAGTTGAGCGATCCTATGACGAGATTCTGGCTGACCTGCTGCCGTTGTGCAGACAGGGCGAGATAGGGGCGCTCCACGAGGGATATTGGATAGACCACTGGTTCTACAACCTGGATCTTCTCGATACGTTTTTGATGATCTACCCAGACCGGTTGCGGGAGATCCTTTTAGAGAAGAAAGTCTACACTTTCTACGACAGCCCCGACGTGGTGCAGCCGCGGGCCGAGAAGACCGTGCTCGTGAATAACCGCGTCCGACAATACGGCGCAGTGGTTCGCGACCCGGAAAGGCAAAAGATGATCCAGTCCCGCGCCAAAGACCCTTGTAGGGTCCGCACCCAGTTCGGGGAAGGGGAGGTCTATTCCACTAACCTGCTGGGGAAGCTCTTGTGCATCATTGCCAACAAGATTGCCGCGCTGGACCCTGAGGGTATCGGGGTCGAGATGGAGGCAGGCAAACCGGGCTGGTGCGATTCTCTGAATGGCCTCCCTGGCTTGTTCGGGTCATCGCTCTGTGAAACCCTCGAACTGGTACGAGCCTGTCGTTTTCTCCTGCAAAGCCTGTCGGGGGATGACTTCACTGACTCAGAGCCCCTGCCGCTGTTCGCGGAGCTCTACACCTTCATCAGGGGGCTGAACCTGGCCATTGAGAAACGCCTGGCTTCTGTGGAACCAGTCGGAGCGTTTGTGTTTTGGGATGAAAGCCATACTCTGAAGGAGACATTTCGAGTGGCCACGAGGCCTGGCATCCGTGGGCAGGAACAGCCCATGAGTCTTGGCCAGGTCAAAGGATTCCTGCAGAATGGCCTGCGTTTGCTGGAGGCCACTTTTGGCAGCACGCCACGAGGCAGGCTATTTCACGATACAGGCGTCCCCTACACCTACTTCATCAATGAAATCGCTGATTACACCCCCTTGCTCGATGACCTGGGAGACCAGCTCAAGAGCGAGGCTGGTTATCCGCTGGTAGAAGCTCGCGAGTTCAAACAGACGCCGCTGGCGCTCTTTCTGGAGGGGCCGGTACACTGGCTCAGAATCTTCCCAGCGCAAGCCGGCCCGATCTTCGAGGCTGTCAAGCACAGCAGGCTGTACGACACGCAATTGCAGATGTACAAGTGCTGCGAGTCGTTGGAGCAGGAACCGTTCGAGATCGGCCGGATCAAGTCCTACGCGCGTGGGTGGATCGAAAACGAATCCATCTACACCCACATGGAATACAAATGGCTGCTCGAGCTCCTGCGCAGCGGGTTGCATGAGGAATTCTTCGAGGAGGTCGGGCACACGCTGCCCCCTTTCCTCGACCCGGCGATGTACGGGCGTAGCCTGCTGGAGAACTGCTCCTTCATCGTCAGCAGCGCGTTTCCCGACGTGAAGCTTCACGGCCACGCATTTCAACCGCGCCAGAGCGGCGTGACCTGCGAAATGCTGCAAATCTGGACCATCATGGTCGCAGGTGAGCGTCCGTTCTTCCTGGACGAGAATCGCCGGCTGCGATTGCGGCTTCAGCCCGTCCTCCCTGGTTGGCTTTTCACAACCGCTGAGGGCACTTACAGATACTGGGATGATCGAGATGGCTGGACGGATGTTCTCGTTCCTGAGAACTGTTTTGCCTTCAAGCTCGTCGGCCGGACGCTGGTGGTCTATCACAATAATGAGGAGAGAAAGGCGACCTTCGGGACAGCCGGGGCCCAAGCAGTGTCCTATACTTTGAAATACAGGGACGGAGCAATACTGACGGTGCCTGGAGACAGCCTGGACACATCCTCGGCAATGGATGTGCGGGACGGGCGGGTCTGCCGGATGGATGTGGTGTTATCTTGAGTGGTTCAACAGCACTCTGCCCAGCAATCCCTGGCGCGGTTTCAAGCTGAATTCTGCCCTCAAAGCGCCTGACGAAGACTTCCAAAGTCTTAACTGCACAGGTTGAGATTTTGGCCACGCTCAAATGAGTAAACCTCTTGACATTCCAACCCCCATGCTGTATAATGTCAACTAGAAGCAAAGTAGCCATGGCTGGAGTTGTGTTGCATTGCCAGCGACTCGGCTGCGTCCAGGGGTAATCCCTTCGATAAACTCAGGACAAACCCATGAAACCACTTCTTGAGGTAAAGAACCTCCGAGTGTATTATCACACACCGCGAGGCCCGGTCAAGGCCGTCGAAGCGGTTAACTTCGGTCTCAAGGCCGGGGAGAGGTTCGGCCTGATCGGGGAGTCCGGGTCAGGCAAGTCGACCATGGCCCTCTCGATCATGCGGCTCATCAAACCGCCTGGCCACATCGAATCGGGAGAGGTTTTGCTGGACGGCGTCAATGTGATGACCCTCTCCGACGAGCAGATGCGGGAGTTACGCCTGGCAGGGATCGCGCTCATCAGCCAGGGCGCGATGAACTCTCTCAATCCGGTGATGCGTATCAGGCCTCAGATCGTTGATGGCCTGCAGAGCCACGGAGTGCGGATGTCCAGGCAGGAGGCGGGTGGCCGCGTCGGTGAGCTTCTGGAGTGGGTGGGCCTCCGACGGGAGGTCGCTGACATGTTCCCCCACGAGTTGAGCGGTGGCATGAAACAACGGGTCTGTATCGCCATTGCCATCAGCCTGCGCCCCAGGGTGATCATCGCCGACGAGCCTACCAGCGCCCTGGACGTGGTGGTGCAACGCCAGGTGATGGAGACCCTGCGCCGGGTGCAGGAGGACCTGGAGGCATCGGTGATCCTGATCGGTCACGACATGGGGCTCATGGCCCAGTTTGCCG
>CAZQDO010000114.1:0-13988 GCA_964592085.1 uncultured Anaerolineae bacterium
AAAATGTAGTATGATGACCACCGTAGGACGCAGTAAGCTCTTGTTTCAAAGTTCTAACGTAGTATAGCTTAGAGCCGCCATCGGCACGGGCTGACAGGCAGAACCAAAGAACAAACTAACTCCGCCCTACAGCATATCACAAGGGAAGGAGGTATGCCAGTCAGTGAGCGAAAGAATTGCCGGAACAGTGAAGTGGTTTAGCCGCACCAAGGGCTATGGCTTCATTCAGCGTGAAGGCGGCGATGATGTGTTCGTCCACTTTTCAGCCATCCAGGGTGAAGGTTTCCGCAACTTGGAAGAAGGCGACGAGGTGGAGTTCACCATTGAGAACAGCCCCAAAGGGCCTCAGGCTGCCGACGTAGTGAAGCTCTAAGCCTACGAGAACCACGGAACACACAAGCCCCGGCGATGATCTTGATCGCCGGGGCTTGTGTGTTTTTTTAGTCCTCCTTGTCTTCTCGCTCGAAATCCACGAAGCGATAGCCCACGCCCCGCTCAGTGAAGATGTACCTGGGATTGGAGGGATCCGGCTCAATCTTCTGCCGCAGGTAGGTGATGTAAAGGCGCAAAAGATGGGAGTCGTCCCGATAGGCGTAGCCCCATACTTTGGAAAGCAACGTCTCGTGGGTCATCAGCCAGCCGGCGTTGTTGACCAGGTGATAGAGCAGGCGATACTCGGTCGGGCGCAGCTTGATCCTGTCGCCCCGCACGATGACCTCCCGCCGGTTGAAGTCAATGGACAGGTCGTCGTCGATTTTTAAGACCTTCTTCTCAATCGGCGACGGCATCTCCGTCCGACGTAGCACGGCCTTGATGCGGCTGGACAGTTCCCTGGGGCTGAAAGGCTTAGTGACGTAGTCGTCGGCTCCCAGCTCCAGTCCCCGCACTTTGTCCTCCTCCTCGGCCTTGATGGTGAGCATGATGACCGGCACGGTCGAGATCTCGCGGATTCGCTCCAGGGTCTCGAAACCGTCCATCTCAGGCATCATCACGTCCAGCAAGACGAGATCGGGCAGCTCTATCCGAACCTTTTTCAGGGCGTCCAACCCATCGGATGCCTCGATAACTCGGTATCCTTCTAGTTCCAGGTTCAAGCGGATGAACTTGATCATCCGAGGCTCATCGTCCACGATCAGGATAAGCTTGTCTTCAGCCGAAGCCATGTTGAGGTCCTCTCTGGTCAGGGCAACCGCTCGGCCCTTCGATGAAATCGTGCCAGTTCCAGTGTCTCACAGGAACTCAGGGGAACTCGGGGTAGCTCAAAGGAGTTCCAGATGTCCTTATAATACTATGTGCTAGGGAAATTGTCAACCGTCCTTGAATTGTGGGGATTCCTGAGTATAATTGAGGAGTTCCCCTCCCTCGTAGGGAGGGGCTAGGGGAGGGTGAGCCGTTGCGTAGAGAAGCTCACACCCTCCCGGCCTCCCCCTCGTAGGGGGAGGAGTTCGGAACTCACCAGGAGGATGCCATGTATTTTGTGGGGATAGACATCGGCGCGTTGACGGTCAAGGCGGTGGCATTGGACGCGGCTGGGGCAGTGGTTGCCAGCGATCTGGTCAGGTCCAGGCACGATAGTCGCCAGGTGGCGGCACGACTGGTGGAAGAGATGCTGGCTCAAGAGGGCATCGCGAGCGAGGATGTGGGCTACACAGTGGTTACTGGCTACGGGCGGGTGACGTACGACGCGGCCAACGAGGAGGTCTCGGAGATAACGTGTCACGCTCGGGGGGCGGTACATCTTTTCCCCAGCGCTCGCACCGTCATAGACATCGGCGGACAGGACAGCAAGGTGATCAGGCTGCATCCCCGGGGATACGTCACCGACTTCGCCATGAACGACAAGTGCGCCGCCGGCACGGGTCGTTTCCTGGAGGTGATGGCCGACGCTCTGGAGGTGGGAGTCGAGGAGTTGGGGCCTCTTTCTCAGCAGTCCCATCAGCCGGTAACCATCTCCAGCACTTGCACAGTCTTCGCCGAGTCGGAGGTCATCGCCCAGATGAGCAGGGGGGCGCCCAAGTCCGACATCGTGGCGGGCGTCCACGCGGCCATCGCCAGCCGGGTGGCTGGTCTGGCAGGACAGGTGGGTCTGGAAGAAGCGGTGGTCATGACTGGCGGCGTAGCCCAGAACGTCGGTGTGGTGGGGGCTTTGGAGAAACAGATTGGCTTGCCCATCCTCCTGCCGCCGGAACCTCAACTCGTCGGTGCGCTTGGGGCAGCACTTTTGGCTAAGAAGAAAAAGGTGGTATAATAGGGGCAACGAGGCGATGAGGTAATAAGGCTATGGGGCAATGGGCGCTTCGCTCGTTAGCCTGTTCCTCGGTCCTCATTATTGAGGAGGCGTATAGATGAATGTGATCTACGAGGCAATCACCGAGGCTGTTCGCAGGAGAGAGGCCGTGGTTGTGGCCACCATCGTCCAGACCCACGGCTCGACGCCACGCCAGGTGGGAACCAAGATGCTGATTCGCACCGACGGCACCATCATGGGCACCGTCGGAGGAGGAGCGCTGGAGGCGGCTATCATCGAGGCTGCCCAGGAAGCTTTGGCCGAGGGAAAGTCACGTCTGGTCCACTATGGTCTGCGCGCCGATCAGCACCAGCAAGACCTGGGCGTTTGTGGAGGAGACCTGGACGTGTTCGTTGATGTCATTGCCCCGCAGCTCACCCTGCTGCTCATTGGGGCGGGACACGTTGCTGTACCCCTGGCTGAGCTGGCGCACTTTGCGGGATTCCGCACGGTGGTCTTCGACGACCGCGCCGAATACGCCAACCGGGATCGCTTCCCCCAGGCCGAAGAGGTCGGGGTGGAAGATTTCGAGGCTGGGTTACATTCGCTCGACATAAGCCCGAATACCTGGGTAGTCATCGCCACCCGCAGCCACGAAAGCGATGCCGCGGCGCTGCGGACGGTCATTGAGTCGCCGGCGGCCTACATTGGACTGCTGGGCAGCCGGCGCAAGGTGGGCCTCATCTTCGAGGCTCTGAAAGAGGAGGGAGTGGGGGAGGATCAGTTGGCACGGGTGTATGCCCCGGTGGGCCTGGACCTGGGGGCCGAGACGCCTGATGAGATCGCTCTCAGCATCATGGCCGAGATGATCATGCTGCGCCAGGGTGGCAAAGGTCAATCATTGAGCGCCAGGAAGGAATAGCTGTCTTTGGCCTACACCATCAACGCTACGGCCCAGCGCCACCTGCGGCGTAATTTCACCTTTGGAGTGCTGAATGGCGTTTTCTTCAGTCTTTTCAGCGCCCTGCTTGATCCCTCCCTGGTGTTGAGCTGGTTTGTCAGCCAACTGACGACCTCCAACTTCCTCATTGGTCTGATCGTGCCTATTCAGGATGGAGGCTGGTTTCTGCCCCAGCTTGCGATGTCCAGCTATCTTCAAAGTCGCCAGCGAAAGGTGCCCTTTTACGCTCGCATGGCTGGGGTAAGGGTGGTGGTCTGGGGATTACTGACCCTGGCCATTTTCCTCATCGAGGACACTGCTGTACTCCTCGTTGTCTTTTTCATCTTGCTTATGGCATATAGTCTAGGGACGGGCATGGCTGGCCTCTGCTTTGTAGACTTTGTAGCCAAAGCTATCCCACCCACGCGGCGCGGAGCATTCTTTGGCTTGCGGCGGTTCCTGGGGGGAATTCTGGCCCTCGGTGGGAGTCTGTTGGTTAAGTATGTCCTCGACGAGCGGCGCGGCCTGGCCTTCCCCGGTAACTATGCCGTCCTCTTCTTGCTCTCCTTTTTTGTCCTCTGTGTAGCAGTGGGGTCCTTTATTCTCGTGGTGGAACCCCTTGAACCAGTCAACGAGGAGAGGGTGCCCATGGGCAGGCAATTCAGGCGGGCTTTGGGTTTGCCGCGTCGGGACGACAACTACCGTCGCTTTTTGACCATGCGCCTGCTGCTGATGGCGGCTGAAATAGCCACCCCTTTCTACATCATTTACGCCAAGCGAGCTCTCTCCGTGCCGGTGAGCATGGTGGGGGTCTATTTGACCGGCTCCACCCTGGCCAGCTTCGCCTCCAATTTGCTGTGGGGCCAAATCAGCGACCAGCGGGGCAACAAATTGCTCCTGGTTCTGTCCAATGCACTGGGGCTGCTCGTACCTCTCGTGGCCCTAGCCATTGTGCCCCTGGCCGATTGGTTGCCTGGACTGAGGCAGCTTGTGCCGAGCCTTTTCGCCCTCGTTTTCATCCTGTCCAGTGGTGCCAAGTCGGGCGCACTGATCGGCAACATGAATTTTTTGCTGGAGATTATCCCGGCCGACGATCGGCCTATCTACGTTGGCTTTACCAATACCGTCGTGGGGATGGCTGTGCTGGTCTCGTCAGTGGGAGGGCTGATTGTTGATCTGGTGGGCTTTACCGTGCTTTTCTCGTTGGCCCTGGCCTTCTACGCCCTGGCCCTTCTCCTGACCTTTAGGTTGCAGGAGCCCAGGTTTGCTCGGCCTTGATCGCCGAAGGTCTCTGACCGAGGCGACAAGGGCTCGGTCGGGAGACCTTTGCCTATCTCAGAAGGGAGACAGCTCAATGCTTGAGAATATTCTGGTGGTGGTCAAAGGCGGGGGCGACCTGGCCACTGGCGTGGTCCATCGCCTGCACCGAGCAGGGATGCCGGTGGTGGTCACAGAACTGGCTCAGCCTACGGTCATCCGTCGGGCGGTGGCCCTGGCCTCTGCCGCCTTTGAAGGACGGGTGGAGGTGGAGGGCCTGGTGGCCCGTTTGGTCGAGAGCGATCAGGAGATCCGTGCAACCCTGGCTGAGGGTCAGGTTCCCGTGACCATAGATCCGCGCGGAGAGGTGATCCCTCGGCTGTGTCCCACCGTGGTCGTTGACGCTATCATGGCCAAGCGCCACACCGGCGCCACTGCCATCACCGACGCTCCTATCGTCATCGGCCTGGGGCCGGGCTTCACCGCTGGGGTGGACGTTCACGCTGTCATCGAGACCAATCGCGGGCACTATCTGGGGCGGGTCATCCTGTCGGGCAGCGCGGAGCCGCACACCGGCGTCCCCGGCTCGACGGTGGGTTTCACCGCTGAGCGCGTGCTCCGCGCTCCCTGCGAGGGCACTTTCACAGGCAGGCGGCGCATCGGCGATCTGGTGGAGACGGGTGAGATAGTGGCTTCCGTAGCTGGCGAGCCTGTCGCGGCCAGAATATCCGGTGTGCTGAGAGGGCTGCTGGCCGATGGACTGCCCGTTAAGGCCGGCATGAAAGTGGGCGACGTAGACCCCCGGGGTGTCCGAGAGCACTGCTTCACCATCTCCGACAAGGCGCTGGCCATCGGTGGGGGAGTACTAGAAGCTGTTCTGTACTTGTTGAGTAGATTGGATATTGGAGATTAGCTATCGGAGATTGAGATGAGTCCGTTCAATCCCACTGTCCGCTGTCCCATTTGTCATCCAAGCCCAATAGTGATAAAATAACGCCATCTTCACATGAGGAATCAGGACTATGCAGAACGCAATGGTTAGACTAAAGAGGAACTGGACTCAGTGGGCGCTGGTGGCGGTGCTGTTGGCCGCTGCTGCCCTGCGCTGCTACAACATCAACTGGGACGACGGCAAGCTGACGCACCCGGACGAGCGCTCGACGGTGGCCTTCAAGGCCACGACGATGCATTTGCCGAAAGATTGGTCAACAGCTTTGGATCCCCGGCAGTCCACCTTCAACCCTTTCTGGGACCTCAACAGCCAGAGTTGGCGAAGCTATACCTATGGCCACTTCCCTCTCTACTTGCTGACCATCACTGCTAACCTGGTGCACAACCTGGCGCCTGTGGCCGAGCGCCTCGGTGCTTCTCCTGAGACTGTGCAGACCCTGGCCACGCTCAACGGATCGCCGGGCTTCGCCTACGTAGGCCGCTTCCTCATGGCCCTGGCCGACACCTTCACCGTCTACCTGGTTTACCTGATCGGCTGTCGCCTCTACGGGCGGAAGGCGGGGCTGCTGGCGGCGGCTCTTTCTGCTTTCACCGTCACCCAGATCCAGCTTGCCCACTTCTTCGCCGTTGATCCCATCTCCACTACGTTCACCTTGCTGGCGTTGTACGGCGCCATTTTGATGGTCGAACGCCGCACCCGAGGCGCGGCTGCCCTCACCGGCGTTGGCGCTGGTCTGGCCATCGCTTGCAAGTTCAGCGCTTTGCCTATCATGGCCGCGCCGGTGGTGGCCGTTCTGATCATGGTGTGGCGGCCAGGAAAGGACGGGCCGACGGACTGGACCCAGGCTGTGCGGCATCTACTGATGGCCTTCGTCGCCGCCTTCCTGGTTTTCGCCATCACCTCGCCCTTCGTGTTGATAGACTGGGGCAGCTTTGTGAAGGCGGTGATCGAGGAGCAGGGGGCCATGGCCACTGGCCGGTCGGACATGCCCTTCACCCGCCAGTACCGAGGCACGACGCCCTACCTCTATCACATCGAGCAACAACTGCGCTGGGGGATGGGATGGCCGTTGGGCATCGTGGCCTTCCTGGGCCTGGGCTGGGTGCTGGTGCGCGCCCTCCTGCGACGGGCCAAGCCGGGCGAGCTGATCTTGCTCTCCTGGATCGTCCCCTACTTCGGCATAACGGGCCTCTTTCTGGCCAAGTTCATGCGCTACATGGTGCCGGTGGCGCCGCTGTTCATTGTGATGGGGGCGGGCATGCTTGTTGCTGGATATCGGATATTGGATACCAGGTATTCTCGAAGAATATCCAATATCCAATATCTAATAACAGGTATCGTGCTGCTGGCGACGATTTTCTGGGCACTAGCCTTTGTGGCTGGCGTCTACGGCACGGAGCACACCTGGATCACGGCCTCGCGCTGGATCTATGACCACGTGCCCGATGGATCGGTACTGGCCTCAGAGCACTGGGACGATGATTTGCCTCTCGGGCTGCCTGAGCCGGGGGCGAACACGGGAGCGCACGGATACCGGCTGGTCGAGCTGCCCATGTATGAAGATGATAATGCCTCAAAGTACAGTCTACTCCGCTCGCGGCTGAGCGAGGCAGACTACATCATCCTGTCCACCAACCGCTTGTATGGAGCTATCCCTCGCTTGCCAGAGCGCTATCCCATGAGCATCAAGTACTACCAGCTTCTTTTCGCCGGGCAACTGGGCTTCGAGAAGGTGGCTGAGTTCACTACCTACCCGCGCCTGGGCCCCTTCGTCTTCAATGACGATGCCAGCGATGAGAGCTTCACCGTCTACGATCACCCCAAGCCCATCATCTTTCAGAAAGTGCGGGAACTGAGCGATGCGGAGTGGGACGCCCTGCTGGGCGGTAGCTGGGTCGGGGCCATTCAGAGCTACGTGGGCGCGCCGACGCCCCTGGCACGCTTCTGGGGGGTTACTTCTCGACCCTCGGCACCCTCCAGCGAATCCGAAGAGGGCAAGACGTTACTGCTTGACCAGCCGGTGGATGAGCTTCCTGTCATTGATGACTTCCGCTGGAATGGCCTAGCCAACCGCTATCATCTGTTCGCTGTGATCTTCTGGTGGCTGGCTGTGGTGTTGATAGGATTGGCTGCCTGGCCAGTGACTTTCGTCATCTTCCGTCACCTCTCGGATCGAGGCTACATCCTGGCCAAGAGCCTGGGCCTCATCGTCGTGGCCTATCTGGTGTGGATGTCAGCCAGCCTGCACCTGCTGCGAAACCATCTGTTTACCATCATCCTGGCCCTGGCCCTTCTTGCCCTCCTGTCCTTTTACTTCTTCCGACGCCATAAAGAGGCGATGGTGGCTTTCTGGCGCGATAAAAAGCGTTTGGTCTTGTTCAACGAAGCCCTCTTCGCGGCGGCCTTCCTGCTCTTCGTCGTCATCCGCATGCTCAACCCCGATCTGTGGCAGCCCTGGACTGGTGGCGAGAAGCCCATGGAGTTCGCCTTCCTGAACGCCATCCTCAAGAGCCCCTATTTCCCGCCCTACGATCCTTACTATGCTGGGGGCTACATCAACTATTACTATTACGGCCAGTTCATCGTGGGCCTGGTGATCAAGCTGACGGGCGTGATGCCCTCGGTGTCGTTCAACCTGGCCATCCCCATGCTGTTTGCCCTGACGGTGGGGAATGTGTTCTGTATGGGATACAACCTGGCGCGGGAGCGGAGTCGCATTCTTACTGGCTTGTTGGCGGCGGTGTTCGTAGCGGTGCTGGGTAACCTGGATGGGATGGTGCACCTGGCCGACCGGCTGAGTGCGTTGAGTGGCTCCAGCTTTAGAAGCAGCATTCCCGGCCTGGAGGGGCTGGTGCGGGTCTGGCCGGGCCTGTTGAAGCTCATTCGGGGCCAGTCGTTGTCTTCTTTGGACTACTTCGCTCGCACCCGCGTCATCGAGGGCACCATCAACGAGTTCCCCTACTTCAGCTTCCTCTTCGCTGATTTGCACCCCCACATGATCGGGATACCCTTCACCATCCTGGTGCTGGCCCTGGCGCTGAGCATCGTCCTGGACGGGAAGCAGCAGGAGGCGCCGGGCTGTGAGCCCCTGGCAACTGCTGTCCGCTATCTGTCGCTCCCCATCTGCCTGGGGGCCTTGGCAGTGACCAACACCTGGGACCTGCCGACTTACCTGGGCCTGCTAGCTATCGCCTTTCTCCTGCGGGAGAGGTTGGCTCACGGCAAATGGAAGCTCGCCTGGCCTGCGGTTTGGACTATTGCTGTTGGTGGCCTGAGCCTGTTGCTCTACCGACCCTTCTTCGCGCATTACGAAGCCCTCAATGTCGGCATCGGCCTGGCCATCACCAGAGGGCGAACCGAGTTGGCATCTTTCCTCACCGTCTGGGGTTTCTTTCTGTTCATCGCTATCACCTTCTTGCTGGTGGAGCTGGTCCGACACCGCAGCCGGCTGGGGGGACTGCGCTTCGTGCGGCTGGTGCTAAGGCGGTGGGAGGAGCTGCCCCATCTGGCCGAGATTTACAAGGCTTTGGTGCATCGTCAGACATCGAACTACCTCCTGGCCATCTATAGCCTGGGGGGGATGCTGTTGTTCATGGTGGTGTTGGCCGCCCTGAAGTTCTGGGCGCTGGCCTTCACGTTGCCCCTGGTCGTCGGAACCCTGTTGCTCCTGTTGCGCGACGATGTCTCGCCCCACGAGCTTTTCGTCTCCCTGCTGATCTTCACCGGCTTACTGGTGACGATGGGCTGCGAGGTGGTCTATCTGAAGGATCACCTGGGCGGGGACCAGATTTGGTGGCGCATGAACACCATCTTCAAGTTCTACATCCAGGTCTGGGTGATGCTGGGCATCGCCACGGCGGTGGCTCTGCCCCCACTTTGGGCCCTTCGGCAGGCTCAGGACACGGCCAGGCTGAGGCGTTGGCAATCGGCGGCTCGGCGCCGAGTCTGGACTGCTGGCCTGGTCGTCCTGTGCTTCGCTGCCCTGCTCTATCCCATCGTCTACACCCCGGCGCGGGTGAACGACCGCTTCCCTGGCGCCAGGCCGCCCGTGGGCACGCTGGACGGGATGGCCTTTATGACCGTCGGCTCCTACACCTGGCCTGAGAACAACCGCATCGAGCTGAAGTACGATTACCAGGCCCTCCAGTGGCTGATAGCCAACGTCAAGGGCACGCCCGTCGTCGCCGAGGCCGCGTTGCCCTATTATCGCGAGGGGGGCTTGCGCGTAGCCACCTACACGGGGCTGCCCACTTTTCTGGGGGCTCATCAGAATGAGCAGCGCTACGCCTCACAGGTAGGAGAGCGCGACGGCCAGGCCCGCGACTTCTTCAACACCCCCGACGTCTCCCGCGCCCTCGATCTCATCCGCGAGCTGCACATCTCCTACATCTACGTGGGCCAGTTGGAGCACGCTGTCTACGACTCTGCCGGCTTAGCCAAGTTCGACCAGATGGTGCAGCGGGGGGACTTAGAGGTGGTTTACGAGAACGAGAGGACGAGGATTTACGAGGTGAGAGGATAGATGGCAGACGACATCGAGCAATTGCTTGCTTTTGGCCGCATCGGGCTTGAGACAGGTTACTACGACCAGGCTCGTGGCCATTTTGAGCAGGTGCTTGCGTTGGACCCTTCCAATCAAGAAGCCATGAAGGGGCTTGCACGGGCCAATGAGATGCTGCTCCGTGGGGGAGGGGTCAGATGGACAGAACGAATTAAACCGACGCGACAACCCGAACCAGTCGAACCTCCGCCCACGGCCGAGCCGCAACGAGTCGTCCCAGAGAAGAGGACGCAAGAGTGGCAGAGACCGCCGGTACAGGGGGATCAGGAACGGTCCAGAGTTGACGACAGGGAGGATGGCATGGAATCCGAGGCTGGTGATAGCTTTCAATGGCTTGGTTCACAACTGAAGCAAGTGCCGATAAAAACATGGATCATCATCTTTGCCAAGATGGGAGTGGCCGCTATGTTCTGGATGTTCATTCTAACGGTCATAGCATTGGTGGCTTCGCTGATCCTGGCGAAGATAGACATCAGCATCATGGAAGTGTTGGGCGACCTTTTATGAGATGGTGCAGCGGCATCAGCGGTTCAACGCAGCGGGGCAAGGGCTTAGGAGACATGCATGTTCGACTGGGGTGAGCATCATTATGGGGGAGAGAAAAGCGCCGGAGCGCGAAATCGTCTACTCTTTGGCAGACATCCCCGAATTCGCCTCTGAGGAAGAGGAGCGGGCATGGTGGGCCACGCATGACCTGGCTGAAGAGTTAGGCACAGACGTGACGGAGGAACATCATGCCTTGATTCGGCGACTGAAAGCGAAATACCGCTACGTGCCGGGGCACACTCTGGAGCCGGAGATCGCTCAACATGCCGCTTCCTGAGTTCCGAAAAGTGGCGCTCCATTCAGCGGCTTCAGTGCTCTCAGCGGCATCAGCGGTTCAACCCCGCCGGCCTGGTCAAGTTCGATGAGATGGTGCAGCGAAGGGAGTTGGAGGTGCTGTTGCTGAGGCCGAAAACAGGCTAAAAACGAAAGGAGTACTACCGATGCAGTGGTTCAAGAGACAGTCGAGAAGGGGCAAATTAGTCATCTTGGCCGGCGCCTCGCTTCTGTTCATTTGCCTCTGTGCCCGAGTTAGCCCAACTCCGGAGGCCACGCCTACTCCGACGGAAACTGTTGTCAAGGCAGAGGCAACTGCTACGTCCAAGCCGGCGCGTACTGTGGTTAGCCCGACTCCGGAGGCCATGCCTACTCCAACGGAAGCTGTTGTCAAGGCAGAAGCAACCGCCACCCCTGAGCAAGCGCGTACTTTGGCAAGTCTCGGCGAAGAGGTGAGGACGGAGAAGTTTCTCATCACGATCTCGGAGGTCAAGCGGGCAAGATGGCTGCTTTGGAATGATCGGAGGCTGGAGCCCGATGGGCAATGGGTTATCGTCTACGGAGAGGCGCAGAACTTGACCACCGAAAAAGCGACACTGTATTCCCGTAACTTTAAGCTGACCACACCATCGCTGGAAGGCGAGATAGAGGTGAATGGTGATGCCACGGGGGCGGCGGGCCTAGAAGCTGGGGTCGAAAGAACTGTAGCGGGCTGGACGGGACTCGACATCAAGGCCGGGCAGTCGTGGCCGCTCGTCATCGCTTTTGATGTACCTAATGTAGTTGAGCAGGCGATGTTATGGATAGCAGATGCTGGGATAGGCGTTGAACTGGGTTCAATGGAGCACATGGAAGTACTGCCGACACCCGCTCCCACCAATACGCCGATTCCCACGAACACACCGGTGCCTACCGACACGCCGATTCCTACGGATACGCCACTTCCAACCAACACACCGCCACCCACCGATACACCGGTGCCCACCGTGACACCAATCCCGCCGACTGCAGCGCCACCAACACCAAAACCTGTAAAGGCAACCGCTACATCAATCCTACCGACGGCGACATCGGCGCCGCCTACCCCAACCCCCGGCACGCTCCCAACGGAGATCTCAGGTCCCGTTGTGGAGGTAACCGCCTGGGTAGATAATCCCACCCCGACTCAAAATTCGACTGTGACCGTGTTCGGTAAATTCACCATTGGGAATGCAGGCATAGCTGGTGTACCAATGGACGCAACCTGGCGTTACAAGAGCACGGACAGCTATTGTGACGGCGTAACTGATGCGCAAGGGATAGCTATTTGCAATCGCGAAATCGCTAAGGCTACTAAAGGTTATACAGTGAGGATTGATGTTGTCTTCGTTTATGAGGGAAAGACCTATCGAGCTCAAACTTCATTCACGCCACACTAGGCGCGCCCCGCAGTGAGGCAGTAGAGGAGAAGGTCGTGGTTCTATACAACATGATCATGGACAACAAGAAATGATGAGAAACAAGCTACAGCTCTTGCTGGTAACACTGGGCATCATTCTGCCCTTAACAGCCTGTGCGTCGCAACCCACACCGTCGCCCCCGGCGCCAACGCTTGCCAATCTGCCGCTCTCTGGCATGCCGGAACTATCGGCGCTGATGGAGGTTGTGCCAACCCCCGCTGTGCCGGTATCAGACCTGCAGCAGGCACAAGTCGTCAGAGTGATTGACGGTGACACCATTGAGGTCTCCATCGGCGGCGAGACTTATAAGGTACGTTACATCGGCATTGACACGCCGGAGACCAAGGACCCACGGAAGAGTGTGGAATGGATGGGTCCGGAAGCTGCTGCGAAAAACGAGGAGTTGGTCGGCGGCAGGATGGTGAGCTTAGAGAAGGATGTCTCCGAGACCGACAGATATGGCCGGCTCCTGCGCTATGTTTGGGATGGGGACCTGATGGTCAACGCTGATCTGGTTTGGCTCGGTTGTGCGCAAGTCAGCACATATCCGCCAGACGTCAAATATGCTGACTGTTTCTTGGAACTACAACGTGATGCCCGCGATGCAGGACGAATGTGTGGGCTACTTTCTACGCCTTCGCCGACTACCCAACCGTCACCCACTTTATGTGACTGTTCAGGCAACATCTACAACTGCTCGGACTTCAGCACTCACGCTGAAGCCCAGGCTTGTTATGATTATTGCAAATCGTTGGGACACGGGGATATACACCGCCTTGATGGTAGTGATGGCGATGGCATAGTCTGCGAATCTCTGCCATAGATAAGCAGTCTCTCACCTGAACGGCTGCGGGTAGCCAATGATTTCCTGGCCTATCTGCAAGAGCGCGAGGAGAATGAGGCAGCCGCCGAGGAGAACAGACGAGATGAACGAGACAGATGAAATTCAGCACATCATAGACCATATCTTACAAAAGATCGTCGCGGGGTACTCTCCGCAAAAGGTCATCCTCTTCGGTTCCCACGCTTATGGCCAACCGGATGAGAACAGTGACATTGATCTACTGATCATCAAGGAGACCAAAAAGCGACCTATCGAAAGGTGGATGGAAGTCAAACGGCTAGTGAGAGACCGCAATAGAACGGTATCTATATCACCTCTCGTCTATACACCCAGAGAGCTCGAGGAAAGGTTGGCCATTAAGGACTTCTTCATCCAAGAGGTGCTGGAGAAAGGGAGGGTGCTCTATGGCAGTTCGTGAGCCTCAGTCGGACGATGAGAAGCTGAAACAACAGGCATTGGAGTGGTTCGAGCGGGGAGACCACGACATTGAGACGGCGCAGTTGCTCTACGACGAGCAGGGATATACCGATGCTATCGCCTATCATATCCAGCAGGCCATCGAAAAGTACCTGAAGGGCTATCTCGTTCTCAAAGGGGAGAGACCACCGTGGGTCCACGAGTTGGATACTCTGCTTACCCTCGTGGCCAACTTCGAGGCCGATCTGTACGAGCCGTTTATTGAGCTTTGCGAGAAGGCCACGAGATACTACGTCGAAGACCGCTACCCTCCAGGGCCACCCGCCGAGTACAGCCGTGAGGAGATAAAGGCGGATTTAGAGCTGGCGTGGGAGTTCGTGCGGGCGATCCGAGGAAAGGCGGATCTGTAAAACGACCGCTGAGGAGGGAGGAGGAGCAAATCATGCCCGAAATCACAGCACGCGAATGGACCTTCGACGAAGCGATCCAGCAGGTCGGCTTCGGAGCATTTCAGCGTAGGCTAATGGTGATC
>CAZQDO010000115.1:0-13980 GCA_964592085.1 uncultured Anaerolineae bacterium
CGTCAAGGCTTTCTTCGACGAGGAAGTGAAGGCCGCCACCATCAACGAGACCACCTTCACGCTGGAGGACGCTTCGGGGCCGGTCGCCGGGACTGTCTACTACGACAGTGGCGGCGTGAGCGCCGTCTTCGACCCCGATGACCCGCTGGTCGCCGACACGGTCTACGTGGCTACGGTGAAGGCTGCTGTGGAGGACAAGGTCGGCAATCAAATGGGCAGCGACTACACCTGGAGCTTCACCACCGCCGCCGCCACGTTCGATGCCTACCACGGCTCCATCCACAACCACACCAGCTACTCCGATGGCACCGGCACGCCAGACCAGGCGTTCGCTGCTGGCCGGGCGCGGGGACTGGACTTCATGGCCGTCACCGACCACTCCCACAGCACTGACGACACCGAGTGGGCAGATACGCTCGCCGAGGCGCTCAGTGCCACCGAGGACGGCTCGTTCATCGCTTTCCGCGGTGCCGAGTTCACTCAGGGCACCGAGGGGCACCTCAACGTCTACAACACCACGCGCCATCCGGTGCGCACCGACAACGGCTACAGCGACGCCGACTACACCCCCGCCCTGGCCGATTTCTACGACTGGGTGGCTCAGCATCCGGAGGCGGTGGGCATGTTCAACCACCCCGGCTGGATGAACTTCAACGACTGGGAGTATCGAGCCGACACTGAGCCGATGATACAGCTCCTGGAGGTGGGAAACGGGGCTTACAGCTACTACGTCTGGACCGAGGAGGAGTATCGCAAGGCCCTCGACTACGGCTGGCGGGTCGGCCCGAGCAACAACGGCGACACCCACAGCGACGAGTGGGCCATTGATAACCCTGGCCGCACCGGCATCTGGGCCACCGAGCTGACCTACGATGGCGTGATCGAAGCCCTGGCTACCATGCGCACCTTCGCCACTGAGGACGGCAATTTCGAGATCTACCTCAAGGGCAATGGGGCCTGGATGGGCGAGACCATTCCCAACGATGGGGCGATTGACTTCGAGGTCTACGTCAACGACCCAGATGAGGAAAGCCTGGTCAGCCTGGCCCTCTACACCGATCAGGGGCAGATTATCGCCTCCACGGTGCCGGATACCGCCCCCTACACCTGGAGCTTCTCCCTCGACATCACCGAAGGCGTGCACTACTACTTCGTCCACGCCGAGCAGGAGGACGGCGACCGCACGGTGACCGCGCCGATCTGGACAGCAGGGGACGTGGACGTGGCGCCGACCAAGCTGGAGATCACCCCGGCGCAACTGACCACCCTGGCTCCGGCCAACTTCAGCGCGAGGGTCACTAACCGCGGGGCGGACGATGCGTCCGACATCACCGTCACCTTCCGGGTGGATGCGACGGTCGTCGGCACCGAGGTGGTCAACGTGCCCGCCGGAGGCGATGCCTTCGCCTCTGTCGGCTGGGCGCCCGACGTTACCGGCCCGGTCGACATCTCGGCCGAGATCAGCGGCGTGCCAGTGGGCGACAACCCGGATGACAACACCATCATTGAGCAGCGCGAGATCGTCGCCGTGGCGGTGCCACTCATTGTCATTGACAATGGCCACGACAACAATGTCTTCGCCTCCGGGGACGGCGGTGACTTCGAGGACGACCTGGTGGCCCACGGCTTCAACTGGATCGAGGACACCGACGGCATTACCGCTGCAGACCTGGCCAGCGCTGTGCTGCTCATCATCTCCGACCCCGGCGAACGCGGCGAGGACCCCTTCACCGCAGACGAGGAGCAGGCCATCGCCGACTACGTCAACAACGGCGGCGCCCTGCTGGTGGCTGGCGACTCCGACTACAGCGACCACGGCAACACGGAGGAGATCAACAGCATCCTGGAGAGGATCACTGGCGCCCGCATCCGCATGAACTCCGACGGCACCTATGACGACACCAACAACGGCGGCGTTGGCCCCTGGCATGTGCTGTGGCACATCTTCCCCGGTGCTGAAGAGACCGGCATCGGCGTCAACGTGAACATTGACGTGGGCTTCAGCGGCTGCTCCATCTACGGCGTGGACGAGCTGGGTGCCCCGATCCCGCTGACCAGCGGCGACGGCATCGTCCTCACCGTGGTGGGCGACGACGACACGTATCAGTTCGACGGCGACTCCCTCGCTGATCATTTCGTCTACACGGACACCGCGGCTACGCCGATCCCCATGGCCGCTGTGCAAGAGCTGCCGGGCGGCGGGCGCATCGCCGTCTGGGGCGACAGCAGTGAGGCATTCTCCAATTCCTACACCTACGTGCCAGGTGATGGCTACCAGAACGAGATCTACAACATGGAGACCATCTACTGGCTGTTGGGGCATCCGTTGGAGAAATCGTCCATTGCCGGAGCCCGCGCCGATGCGGAAGGGGACGACACGCCAGACCACCTGAATGAGCTGGTCTGGGTGGAGGGCACAGTGACCGCCGAATACGGCAACTTCTTCGACGTGCTGTACATCCAGGACGAGACCGGCGGCGTCACGGTCTTTGCCCCGGTGACGGGGGAGGGTGGTGGCGGCGCGTTCGAGCTGGGTGATGAGGTGCGTGTTGTCGGTCGTGTGGAGACCTACCAGGGCGATACCGAGGTCGAGGTAAGCTGGGATCTGGAGCAGATGCAGATCATCGGCCAGGGGACCGTTCCCGATCCGCTGGTTCTCAGCACCCAGGATGCTGCCCTGGAACAGAACGAGGGTTGGCTCATCCAGACGTCCGGCAGGGTGATCGCGGTGATCAGTAATTACAGCTTCGTCGTTGACGATGGCAGCGGGCCGGCCCGGGTGTTCATAGACGGCTACAACGGCAGCTTCGCCGGTGTCAGGGTTATGGACTCGGCCCAGGTCATCGGCATGGCCTCCGAGGATGGCGCAGGCCAGCGGATTCGAGTGCGGACGCAGGAGGATGTCATCATCACTCCAGGTTACCACGTCTTCCTCCCGCTGGTGCTCAAGAGCGCTACGCAGTGAGGCAGTTAGACTGAACCCCTCTCAACAGACCACCGAGGTCTTGTAGAACTCTGTTGAAAAACGTCGGGGCGTGGGACAGATCCCCACTCGGGAGCGCCGGAGTCCCGAACTTGTTCGGGTTGCCCCCGCTGAGTGTCACTTTCTGTGGAGGAAGAGCCCCCTAACAAGTTAGGGACTCCCACTGGACGAACATTTTTCAATACGGCTCTTGTAGACCTCGGAGGTCTCAGCTATTGTCGGGCAGGCCCGACACACAAAAACGACCCCGCCTCCCCATTGGGGAGGCGGGGTCGTTCTGTTTGAGGCTAGCGCCAGTAGCTTAGGGCGACAGGTTGGTGATGCGCCCCTCTACGGCCGGGCTAACCGGCGAATTGGCCGCGATGTAATCGGCTACCGCGTCGGCCAGCACCGCACCAGCGTCGTAGGGATCAATGGCGTTGTTGGCAAACACATCGTAGCCATCGCCGCCACCACGCATGAAGTCGTTGGAAGCCAGCTTGTAGACCGTACCCAGGTCAATGGGGTCGTAGCCACCCACTGCATTCTTGACATCCACGCTCACGATGCGCGCGCCGACTTCCTGGGTCGGATCGAAGGAATACCTCAATCCACCCACCTGCGGGAAGCGGCCGGCCTCACTCTCGAACTGGCTGACGCCGTTCTCCAGAGCAGCCCATACATCGGCCCCGGTCAGGCCGAAGGTAGCGATCTGGTTGCCGTAGGGCAGCACCTCCAGCACTTGCCCCATGGTCACGTCGCCAGCAGGAATGCTGGCCCGGATGCCACCACCGTTCTGGACGCAGATCTGGGTGCCTTCCCCAGCCGTCTCGGCCAGCATGGCGTCGCAGATCAGGTTGCCCAGGTTGCTCTCCGCACCACGCACCACCGCTCGTGTGCCATCCAGATCCACCGCCGTCTGGCCGACGATCGTGTTCTTCAGATCCTCGATGGGCTCGGCGAAGGTGGCCACGTCAGCCGCGATGGTGGGATCCTCGACAAAGCTTTCATCTATGAAGATCGGCTCGCCGCTGTAGCCCCTCACCTCGCCATCGAGGGTGAAGGTGACATTGATGCGACCCAGGTACTTGCCCCACTCGTAGGCGCTGACGATCAGCACCGTGTCCCCACCAGGAGAGGTGACCTCTGTGGGATAGGGCCCCGCAGCACCTTCCATGCTGCCCAACAAGGTATGGGAGTGGCCGCTAACGATGACGTCAATGCCGTCCACCGCCGCTGCCAGTGCCTGGTCCACATTGTAGCCGTTATGGCTCAGGGCAACGATCTTGTCTATCCCCAGGCCGTCTAACGTCGCTACAGTTGCCTGTGCCGACGCCACGATGTCGTTGAAGACTACGTTGGGGCCAGGGCTGGAGAGGATGGGTACTTCCTCGGTAGTCAGGCCCAAGACGCCAACCTGCTCGTCACCCACGTCCAGGATGGTGTAGGCCGGGATGAGCCCAGCCAGGTCGGGGTCAGCAGCAGCGTCCACGTTGGCGCCCAGCACCGGGAAGTCGGCCAGGCCGATGAAGTCGGCTAACACAGCAGGGCCGGCGTCGAACTCGTGGTTGCCCACGACCATTGCCTGGTACCCCAGGGCGTTCATGAAGTAGGCCTCTTCTTCACCCTGCCACACGTTGAAGTAGAGGGTTCCCTGGAAGGCATCGCCGGCGTCCACCAGGATGACGTTATCGGTCTCAGCCTTCACCTCCTGAATGGCGGTGTAGCGCCGCGCCACGCCACCCTGCAACGCCTCCCCAAACGGCTCGAAGGATTCCAGGTGAGCGTGGGTATCGTTGGTGTGCAGGATGGTCACTCGCGGCGCCGGGATGAACTGCAGCCGCCCTTCGACCGCCGGTGAGATGGTGCCTTCATGCTCGATGTAGTCAATCACCGAGTCGCGCACGTAGTACTGCGTATCGGCGGTGACCTGGTCCAGCGGCCAGATGGTCTCACCCGCATTGTTGAAGTTGCACGAGCCAGCGGCCACGTAGTTGACGGTGCCCACGTTGTAGTAGGTGTCCGCGTCGGTGAAGTCCACCGCCGTACCGTCGAAGACCAGCGACAACACGTTGTCGCCGTCGGGCAGGTCAGGATAGGTATCCAGGTACGTGATCACACCGCCTGAGTTGATGTCCAACATACACGTGGTGTAGTGGGAGTAGCCGCCGTAGTCCTCCGTGTAGTTGTAGTACCACCAGTTGCGGTACGCGCGCTCCAGGACAGCCTTGATCTGCGGGCCGTTCATCTCCATCACTACCAGGGAGTTCTCGTACGGCATCAGGGTGTACATGTCGTTCACGATCAGCGTCACAGGATTCTCTTCCGTGGCTCCGTCCGCTACCCTCCTGTTACTCATGGCGCCAGAGAGGTAGAAGTCCACGTCGATCCCATTCTGGGTCAACTCCAACACCGCCGCATCGGTCTGTACGTTGGCGCCGGTGGTCTCCTCGGTGTAGGCCTCCAGCGCGTCGAGCGGAGCAGTGGTCTGCCCAATCTCCGTGCTGGTGTAGGCATCCAACTCAGCCTCGAAGGGCACCAGATAGGCCACCAAGCCGGGGTCCGGTTCCACATCCCCTGCCGGAAGCAGGTACCCTTCTCGAACCACGACATCGTAGCCGCTCATCTCGTCGCCAACGAGGCCCACTGTGACCTTACCCAGGTATTGCGCGTACCTTCCCGTCTGGGCAACCAGCGTCCCCTCCGGATTGACAGCGGAAGTGACCATGACCGACGGGTCCAACCTGGTGTGGCTGTGCCCACCGATGATCACGTCAATGCCCGCGACTTCCTGGGCCACCAGTTCGTCGCTGTCCTGCTCATCCCCATAGGGCTGGTACCCGATGTGGGTGAGTCCGATCAGCAGATCAGGCTCTTCGGTGGCCAGGATAGTGGGAACCAGCGAGGCAGCCGTCTCTGTGGCCGGATGGAAGGTCAGGCCGGGGATGTTGGTGGGCAACTCGTAGCGGTATACCCGCGGGTTGGTCAGGCCGAAGATGCTGACCTTCACGCCATCCACGTCCAGGTTGATGTAGTCCTCCACGTTGTCGTTGATGAAGCCGTAGGAGCCATCATCATCCACATTGGCACTCCCCAGGATCGGGCAGTCGAGCTGTCCCAGCATGGTGGCGAAGGTCTCCGGCCCGAAGTTGTACTCGTGGTTGCCGATGGTCATGGCGTCGTAATCCAGCATGTTCATCGCACCCGCGATGGGGTTGGGGGTGTCGTTGCGGAAGTACTGGGCGAAGGCGTTCCCCTGGAAGGTGTCACCCGCATCCAGCAGCAGGGTGTTGGGGTTCTTGGCCCGCTCCGCCGCGATGTGCGAGGCCAGGTAGGTCACGCCTTCGGGGGTGCCGTAGTAAGAGGCCGTGGGGAAGGTGCCGTGGACGTCGTTGGTGTGCAGGATGGTGATCAGCTTGTCCATCTTGACGATCCGCCCCTCAACCTCGTAGTCAATGGGCCCTACATCGTCATTGTACCACTCGATGTACTCGTTGAGCCCTTCCTGCATGTCGAAGTAGGTGTCCCAGCGATCGGTGCCATCAGCGAAGGTTACCCAACCGTCCTGACCGCCAGCCAGGAAGTTGTTGGTCACCACCCGGTAGGTCTCCTCAGGATCCAGCGGTTCGCCGCCAACCATGGCGCCATAGGCACCCGAGTTGGTGGGCGCGTCGCAATTGCAGTCGTTGTACCAGTACCAGGTGGCCCCTGCGGTCTGCAGGATGCCCTTGTACAAGGTCGCCGACTGATCCAACAGCGTCTGGATTTGCTCCCCCGTCAGGTCCATCAGGAACAGGGTGTTGCCGAAGGGCAGGACGTTGAAAGTGTCGCCCCAGGTGACTTCGTAGGGCAGCTCGACTCCCTCAGGAGCTAAGATGTCCGCGCGCAGACCGCCCGGGTTGGTGAAGGCGATGTCCACTGAGCCGTTCACCTCGCCGTCGTCGTACTCGTCGGCCTTCCAGAGCATGCTGTCGGCCACCAGGTCGCCCACGTTGGACTCGGCGTTGTAGTCCCGCACCAGGTCAACGTTGCTGTAGCCCACCAGTTGCTCCACGTACGGAGCCACCTGCTCGGCCCAGTAGGCTACCTCGGCCTCTACCTCAGGATCTGCCTCGAGCTCATTGTTGATGGTGATCAGCTCGTAGTCCTCGACGGTGAGCTCCTTGGTATCGAAGTCCACACTCACGTCAACCCGGCCCAGCCAGCGGCCATAGTAGCCAGCCGCAACGATGGCTGTGTCGCCGACCATCACCGGCTCATAGAGCGCCTGGTGCTGATGTCCGCCGATCATCAGATCCACCGGCTTGCCAGCATCAATCAGCTCCTGGGCCACGGTCTCGAGGCCTTCGAACTCGCCCGAATCATCCGTGCCCATGTGGGCCAGGACGATCACAGCATCGGCCTTCGCCATGACCTCGTCGTAGTAGTGCAGCACGGCGTCGTACAAGTGCGTGAACTCCAGCCCCTCGGTGGTGCCCTTGAGGGTGACCAGCGGCGTCTCGTCGGTGTCCACGCCGATGATGCCCAGGTCCACCCCACCCTTGCTCAGGATGACGTAGGGCTTGATCCAGGCCGGATGCTCCCACTCGGTGCCCTCCAACACGATGTTGGCTCCAAGCCACGGAAAGTCCGACTGCTCCACGCGGTCAATGAGGACTTCCTGACCCTTGTCGAACTCGTGGTTGCCGAAGGCGGCCACATCGTACCCCAGCATGTTGTACACCTCTATGGTGCTCTCTCCCATCATCAACTGCGAGATGGGCGGCGCACCAAAGAAGATGTCGCCAGCATCCACCAGGAATACGCTGTCCTCGCCTTCCTCATCCCGGATGTCGTTGATCACACCCGCCATGTAGGCCGAGCCACCACGACCATTGGAGTCGGTCTCCAGTCTGCCGTGGAAGTCGTTGGTGTGCAGGATGGTAAACTCTGCCGGTGCGACGTAGGTGTAGCTCTTGAAGAGCATCGGCAGGTAGATCCTGGCCGTGACGTTGACGGTGTCGGCCACCTCTACCTGGAGCAACTCTCCTTGCTCGAAGAAGTGGGCGGCCATGTCAATGTCACCGCCGCCGACCTTGACCTCGACGGAGAAGCCGAACTCCGCTCCCATGCCAGAGCCCAGGTTCTTGGCCCCGACGATGGAGCAAATATCCGCTGCATTGCTGAGAGCCACTTCCGCCAGGGATTTCCATCCGCCGGAAGCGTACAGTTCGGCCAGTTCCTCAGCCGAGAACCCGCAGGGCATCGGCGCCACACCACCGAAGGCGCTCTTGGGCACGTATTCGACCTTGTCCGTGTCCAGAGGGATGACGACCAGGCCGTCTACCTTGGTGCCGATGTTCTCCACATCGCACGTGTAGGCCAGTTCATCACCCGTCTCAGCAGTGGTCGTATCCGGCTCGAAGGAGACGATCAGCTCCTTCCGGCTGTTCCAGATGCGAACCGTGGCCGAGGTGTGATCCTCTGCCTCCTCGACCAACTCCACGTGCCAGCCGTACTGCACGTCGTCGTCGCCGGGGTTGCCCGTGCCGGGAGGCCACCATCCCCAGAAGCCGTACCAGCCGCCCCAACCTGCTACGTACTGGACGTGGTAGCCGGGATAGTCTGGAGCAGCGGCGATGCTATAGGGAGCCATGGCGGGCATGGCCAGGCTGGAATCCCAGTTTATGGTACTCCAGTAGGTGCCATCGCCCTCGTCGGCCACGCCGGGATAGTAGCCCATGGAGTCGTGGAAGCTGGAGACTGCCAGGCGGCCGCTGAAATCGGTGGTCTCGATGACGTACGGATCTGCCAGGGTGAAGTCCACCGTATCCTGCAGGGTGAACGGCGCGTCGCGCATCTGCATGCGGGTAGTGACGTTGGTATTCTCACGACCCAGCCCGCTTGGCTCCTCGTTGGGATCCCGATAGGGATACGGGTGCGAGTCCACCACCAGGGCAGCGCCCTTGGGACCGAAGCCGGGATCATCTTCGACGTAGCCCAGGATCTCATTGTCGGTGTAGAAGCTGTTGGCATACCACACCAACAGGCCGCTGTTGGCCGGGCCGAAGCGCCAGCGCTCGTCACCCAACGCGCTGTCGTAGCCGCCGTTGTCGTTCACGTTGCGCCACTGCAGGTAGAGGTTATGGGTATACGGCATCGTGCCATCGCTGCGAACCCAGGGAGCCTGGTAGACCCACTTGGCGTCGCCGCTTTCGGCATCGTCAGCGAAGAGCGGATCGCCTTCCGACCAGACCTGAATGTCGTCTATGAAGGCACCGGTGTAGTGGGTGGCCCAGTCGGTCATGAACCAGAAGCGCAGGTAGATGCTCTGGCCGGCGTAGGCGCTCAGGTCGAAGGCCTGCACTTCCGGATCGGGCCAGTTCTCGTTCCAGCCCCAGAAGCCACCGATCCCGGCTGCGCATAGATCCTCGGGGAAGCCATTCAGTCCGCCGATCCAGCCCGAATCGTGCTCACACTTCGTGTTCTCGTTGGAGAGGGTATCGTTCGGATCCCAGGTGACGCCGTCTTCCGAGACCTGCACCCACAGGAAGTCCCACTCATCCTCGATGTCGTAGACCAGGTCGAAGGACAGGGTGGCCCCTGCTTCAGGAATGGCAATGGGGTCAACCGTGGTCATCATGGCGTTGGCCGCGTCCTTCTGGTTGCCCCACCAGTAAGAGTCACCCTGCCAGACGGACACCGGCAGCTCGAATGTGCCATCGGGCAACTCGATCCTGGCTCCACGGTAGACGTCCTCTCCACCGGGGAAGAGGCTGGCCTGGCCCAGGGTGACCTCGTAGACCTGAGTGGGGTCGGTGACGACGTACGGGTCGAGCCAGCCCCAGTATTGATCCAGGTGATAGGGGTCCATAGCCGACGGCTCAAAGCCGATGGGATAGCCCGTCCAGTCGTCGCACATCACCGTCCAGAAGCCGGCCGAGGCCTCGCCAGGGTTATAAGAGTACAGGTCAATGGCACCCAGGTTGTGGCCGTACTCGTGGGCGAACACGCCGATGCCGCCGTTCTCTGCCATCATGATGTACGAGCGGGCGAAGATGCCTGGCGCCACCTCGTAGGGTGTGATGCCACCGGAGTGCGACCACACGGCAGACTCGCCATAGTCGGTGCGGTTGAGCAGCGTGGTGCTGTCTTCCTCGCCGTAGCCGGAGTGGACGATCCACAGGCGGTCAATGGTGCCATCGCCGTCCAGGTCGTAGTCGGCCCAGTCGAAGTCCCAAGCGAGAGTGTCACTGATGGCATTGACCGCGTCCAGAGCATCACTCACCAGCATCCCCTCGGTGCCTGCGCCGGGGATCATCCCATTATCGTTGATGTCTGGATCATACGGGGATCGCTTGCCAGGGCACTGGTCGGCCGAGTAGTACCAGACGGAGTGAGGCAGTTGAACCCAACCGACGACGTCGCCGGTGATGGTGTATCTCCCATCGGAGAGGTCGTCGAAGTAGTCTGCCACCGACTGGCCGCTGAAGTCCTCGTACACGGGGGTGCCGTCTTCCATGTCGTAGTCGAACACCACGCCATCGCCGAACAGGAAGCCGTCGAACCACTCTGGACTGAAGTCCTCCGTCCAGATGCTGTCGGCCGAGCGGTCCTCCAGCGATACGGGTCGCGGGATATCGTTGTGCAGCGGCCCCGTGTAGGTGAACACCGCGGTCTGGGTGATGATGTTGGAGCAGTCGCCGTAGACGAGGTTTCCATCATCGTCATACACCGCTTCGTCCGGATCGGCCCTGCCATACGGGTCCCAGGTATCGCCAGGGTTCCAGGTGAAGACGTCGGTGCCCGCGAACTCGACCAGGATCATCAGCACGCGGTCGGTGCCCTCTAACTGTAGGGCATTGGCCTCCGCCGTCTTGCCAGCCGCCAGTAGCTCTTGCCGTTGACGAGCCCGCAAGTAGTCCTTCATGTTGGGCTGGTCCTTGGGCTTGGCCCGACGCGCGGCAGGCCCCTGATCTGCCTCCCCCAATTGCTGCAACGTAACCGCAGCCTCTTCCCCATCAGGGAATGGGGGGGTGGCCAGAGCCGGAGTGGCCATGGTCAGTACCATAAGCACTGCCACCACAATGGGTAAGAATATAGACAATCTTTTACGCATCTCTTTCTCCTTTTTTAGTTTTTCCTGTTTTCCAGTTTTGATCTCCACAGCTTGTTACCTTTATGTTATTGCGCGAGCTACCACCCCCCCTCGTATTAGGTATGACTGACGGAGCGGAAAACAAAAGCGCCAGGATGGGCAGGGTAAAGCCCCTCATGGCGCAAACGAACCTCCAGAGGAGTAATCATTGACAAGAATGGAACTGGCATGCTTGTGTGGATAGAGTAGCGAGGATAGCTGGCGGCCTAGGGTCCCCACCGTCGTGGACCTCCTCGAGCTTCTTGATGGCCGCCTAATTATACTAAACAAGCAGAAATTTGTCAATTGCTTAAACCCACGTAGGGGCTTCCGCACCTGACCAGGTGCTTTTTCGAATTCGCATCCTTATTTCATTGGCAAAAGAGACATTTTGTGCTATAATCAGTTGGGAATTTCTTGCTCCCAGGGGTCGTTCCCGCCGCCCGCACAGGGCGAGGACGTCCCTCCTGAGTGACTTTTCTCAGGTACTGATAATCTTTAGCTGTAAGTACGTCGCTTCTCTAGCTCAATAGTGCATAGATTTACTGGAGAAAGCTCTCGCAGCCGTCCCCAGGTGCGGAAATCGGCCCGAGGCCTGCCCTGAGCGCAGCCGAAGGGACGGGCCTCAGAGCAGGCTTTTTCAGGGGAGTCTGCATAGCAAATCACAGACAAGGAGGTATCACTTTGACAGTAGACTTACGATCTTACATTTTCCTCGACAGCTTGCAGCCGCAACTCACGGCCTTCATTGGCTCCACGGCCAGGGGGTTCCTGCCCCTCGTAGGGGACGCTTCCCTCTGGGTGGAGATCTCGCCCGGCATCGAGATCAACCGCATGACGGACATCGCGGTGAAATCTACTAACGTGCGGCCAGCAGTGCAGGTGGTGGAGCGGCTCTTCGGGCTCCTGGAGGTGCACTCCCCCTCTCAGGCGGACGTGCGCGCGGCAGGGGCGGCCATCCTGGACGCTCTGGAGGTTCGGGAGAGCGACCGTTGGAAGCCCCAGGTTTTCTCCAGTCAGGTGATCCGCCACGTGGACGACCACCACGCTCAACTGGTCAACCGCAACCGCAATGGCTCCATGCTCATCCCCGGCCAGACCCTCTACATCCTGGAGGTAGAGCCAGCCGCCTACGCGGTGCTGGCGGCCAACGAAGCGGAGAAGGCAGCCCATATCACCCTGATCCAGGTGCGGCCCTTCGGCAGCTTCGGTCGGCTCTGGCTCGGCGGCGAGGAACGGGACATCATGGCCGGCTACGGGGCAGCCCTGGAGGCCATCGAATCGGTGACAGGGAAGGTGCCGGAATCCAGAAGACGAGCGTAGACAGGCTTTTCTAGAAACCAGGTTTTTGGGCTAAATAAAGCACCTTTTCATTTCCAAGTGAACCCAAAGGAAAGCTTCGCTTGCTAACGGGAAAAACTTGGTTTCTCCCCCAGAGTTCAAATCTCAACACAAAAAGGGAGGACTTACTAAAATGGCAGAAGCATTAGGAATGATCGAATGTCGAGGTTTCGCGGCGATGGTGGAGGCCTCGGATGCTATGGTCAAGGCAGCTAAGGTCGAGCTGGTGAGCTACGAGAAAACCGGCGGAGGCTACGTGACGGCCATCGTGCGGGGCGACGTGGCCGCTTGCAAGGCGGCCGTCGAGGCCGGCGCCCGCGGCGCGGAGAGGGTCGGCGAGGTGATCTCTGTCCACGTCATTCCTCGGCCGCACCTCAACATTGACATGGTGCTGCCCCTGGGCCGCTACGAGCAGGCCAAGACGGAGATAGAATCGTAGGGGAGTAATGAGTAACAGGTAACGGGGAACGAGTACGCCTCATTCCTCGTTACCCATTTCTCGTTGACTCGTTGCCCCCACTTCAGGAGGCGAAAATGAACCTGTGGCGAGAGCTGCCGCCGGGGCCTCGGGCGCCGGATGTGGTCTATTGCATCGTGGAGATCCCCAAGGGTTCCCGCAACAAGTACGAGTACCAGGAGGACACGGGGGTCATCAAGCTGGATCGCGTTCTCTACTCCTCCATGCACTATCCCGGCGACTACGGCATCATCCCCCAAACCTTCTGCGAGGACGGCGACCCGCTGGACATCCTGGTGATGACCAATCAGCCGACCTTTCCCGGCTGCCTCATTGAGGCTCGTCCCATAGGCGTCTTCCACATGCGGGACGCCGGGCTGACCGACGACAAGATACTGGCTGTGCCCACGAACGATCCCCTCTCGCAGGAATATAACGACATCGCTGACATCCCCCAGCATTTTCTAGCCGAAGTGACCCATTTCTTTGGGGTCTACAAAGATCTGGAGAGAATAAGGACCGAGGCACTGGGCTGGGAACCGGTGGCTGTGGCCAGAGAGGTGATCGCTGAGGCCATCCAGCTTTACGAAGAGCGATTTGGGCGAGGAGGTTAAGAAATGCTGATCGGAAAAGTGGTGGGCACCCTGGTCGCCACCCGCAAGACGGAGACCATGGAGGGATTGAAGTTCCTGGTGGTCAAGCAGGTGGACCTGGAGGGACGCGAGGCAGGGGACTACGTCATCGCCGCTGACGCCGTCCAGGCCGGCGTAGGCGACTACGTCCTCTACGCCAGGGGGTCGTCGGCCCGCCAGACGGTTCAGACCGACCGCCGTCCCTGCGACGGTGTGGTCATGGCTGTGGTGGATACCTGGGACGTCCATGGGGAAGTGAAGTACAAGAAGGGATGAGGTTTGAGGTGACAGGCACTTCTGAGGGCTCGCCCAGTGAGGGATACGAATCATTTGGGAGACTACCTTCAAGCCACAGTGATGATGTAAGTGCCTGTCACCTGAACGCCTACTCTGAAAAGAGGGGAGTATGTCTCTACGGATTGACGAACAGCGCATAGACGCCATCGTGAAAAGGGTGGTGACGGAGCTGCGC
>CAZQDO010000116.1:0-13934 GCA_964592085.1 uncultured Anaerolineae bacterium
TGGGTTGCTCAGGAGCTATTATGCCCCGTTTTCCAAAAAACTGAAATGCACCCTTCTGATTCGGCGATTTGACAACAGAATAGCAACATGCTATAATAGTCTCGGAATGCCAGTATACTGGGATGCCGACATACCCACCGAAAGCAGCACGTCGCCCAATCCCCGAGCGATTGTGCTCAGGTTTGCGCCTGGCCTCAGTCCAAGGACCAGGCCAGACACCATGGAGGTCAGACCGCCATGTCCACAAATCTATCACCTATTAGTGTCCAACCACAAAAGCTATCCGACCATGCGTACAGCGCGCTATGCAACGCCATCGTTGAAGGGGAACTGTCACCCGGACAGAGGCTCCGCGAGGCGGAGATGGCTGACACCCTGGGAGTCAGCCGGACGCCCATACGCGAGGCATTTGCGAGGCTGGGTCAACAGAATCTCGTGGAAAAGGGCCCTAGTGGGGCCTATTACGTGGCCACGTGGGACAGGCAAACCCTGTGGGAGGTGGCCACTCTCAGGGCCGCCTTGGAAGGGTTGGCATTCAGCCTTGCCTGCCAAAACTTCACTTCTGAGGACTTTGACTACCTGCAAGACGTCATCGCGAATGTGGATGCGGCGATCCAACGCAAGGACCACAAACGGCTGATCATGCTTGACATCCGGTTTCATAGTTACGTTTGGTCCCGCGCACGCCACAAGCTCCTGGAAGGGATGCTGGAGCAAATGAGACCTCAGGTGCGCTACTTTATGTATCTCGCTCGACCTGCAGATGAGCACTACACACCGGAGAGCCATCGGAAACTTGCCGAAGTATTGTGGGAAGGCGATTCAGACAAGGCTGCTAGAACGGTACGAGAGCATATTGTCATCGCTGCCGAACGCAGCATTGAGCAACTGGAGCTTTAGGGTGGAATCGGTGCAAATATTCGGTCGGCATGGAGCAGATCAATGATGATCCCATTCTTCGGGAGCCGAGCGGTACTTCTCAGCAGGCTCTTCCGAAAAGGAGGTGATAGCGCGGACTGGCTGGATACAGTTTGTGCCCAAAGAGATGTCAATCTCCGCCGGTTCTCGTGACGGGCTGCCGCTCCCGTGATTTGCCTATCAACAATCCAATTTGCGAGTGAATGAGGAGGAAGAAAATGCATAACAAGAAGAAATGGGTCAGTCTTTCCGTGCTGTTGATGGTGAGCGGTCTGATCCTGGCCGCCTGTGCTACGCCGACGCCGGAGGTGATCGAGAAAGTAGTGACCCAGGTAGTCAAAGAAACTGTGGTCGTCGAGGGGACGCCGCAGGTCTTCGAAAAGGAGGTCACCAAGGTTGTTGAAAAGGAAGTGACCAAGGTAGTTGAGGTTGAGAAGGTCGTCACGGCGACGCCGGAGCCCACCAAAGGGCCAAAGGAGGGAGGCACACTGGTTATCGCCATGGACTCAGAACCACTTACGCTTGACCCACACTTTTCGGGTTCTGGCGGCAGAGAGTTTCTGTATCTCGGCGCGACGCTGGTAGCCAAAGACCCCTTCCAGGATGGAGCGTACGTCCCTTATCTGGCAGAGAGTTGGGAAACCTCTGAGGATGGTCTTATCTGGGATTTCAAGATAAGGGAGGATGTCAAGTTCCACAATGGCACCCCTCTCACCGCCCACGACTTTGTATGGACATTCGAGCGCGCCCTTGATCCTGAGATCAACTCGCCGGCAGCCGGGAGTTCCTTGGGGTCGGTGGCTGCGGTGGAGGCAGTGGACGATTATACCCTGCGCCTGACCTTGCACCAGCCCTACTATCCTCTCCTGGAAAACCTGGAGTTGGGCTTTGGCCAGCCCTTATCCAAGGAGGCCGTCGAAGAGTGGGGCGAGGAGTATGGCCGGCACCCCGTCGGCGTTGGGCCGTTCAAGTTTAAGGAGTGGGTGACTGGTGAAAAGGTCGTCCTGGAACGTAACCCCGACTATACCTGGGCGCCACCCTTCCTTCACCCAGGGCCAGCATACATCGAGACCATCGTGGTGCGGTACATTCCCGAATACGCCACCCGGCTCGCCGGAATGGAGACGGGGGAGATCGACTTTGTCGCCGGGGTGCTTGACAAGGATGTGCAACTGCTCAAGGGCACCGGCAAGATAGACGTTTATGAAGGGTACAAGGGAGGGATGACCCCCTATGTTGCCCTCAATATCGCCCAGCCTCCCTTCGATGACCTGCGGGTGCGACAGGCGTTCAACTATGCAATGAACAAGGAGGGATTGATCCAGGTCGTCGTGGGTGGAAAAGGCATCCCGCAGTATGGACCCATATCGCTCGTGACCCACGGCTATTGGCCTGGGGTCGAGTATGTTGGCTATCACTACGACCTGGACAAGGCCAAGGAGCTTCTGGCCGAGGCCGGTTACACAGCCAACGCCGAGGGCATGCTTGAGAAGGATGGGCAGCCGTTCGAGCTTGCGCTCAAGGCCTTCCAGGGTGGATCGTTTGACAAGGTAACAGAGGTCTTGCAGGCGCAGTACAAAGAGTTGGGGGTGAGCGTCGAGATCGAAAAGAAGGAGGCTGGCGTCCTGTACGGGGAACTCATGACAGGGCAGTTTGCCGCCGTCGTTTTTGGCTATGACTATACCGAGTTCGCCGTCGTGCCAATCTTCTTCCACTCCAGCAATATCGGCGCCATGAACTTCACCTCTGTCAACGACCCCGAACTCGACGCATTCTTGGACGCTACCAACTACGAGACTGACCCGGAAAGGCGGCAGCGAGCAGCCGACGACGCCCAGCGCCGGATCGTCGAACAAGCGTATGTCGTGCCCATCTTCACCCCGACTCAGTTTGCGGCCATCAGCACCCGCGTTCAAGGCGTCGTGCCCGAGACCTTTGGGACAACTCTCAATCGGTTCTACCTGAACGACCTTTATCTCGAAGATTAGGCCACGGAAATACAGTTGCGGCAGAGGTTTAGGGAAAACTCCCCACCACCTCTACCTCGAGATCGCCATGAGGGGGTGCCGGATGGCATCCCCTCATTTGCCCAGCTATTCGTGGCGAAGCAAGGGAGAAAAAGCGAACGTGTGCATCGTCTTTTTGGCCTCGCAAGGGGACACCGTGCTCGTCGGAAACAACGAAGACTACGTTTACCCCAAAACCAGGATCTGGTATCTGCCTGCGGCGGGCGGGGAAACCGGTGGTGATTCCTTTGAAGCCGGACAATACGCCAGGGTGTATTATGGGTATGATGGCTTTCCCCCTCAAAGCGGCATGAATGAAGCCGGCCTGTGCTTTGCCATCACATCCACCCCACCCCTGGAGATCAAGAGTGCGCTGGGTAAGCCAGAGTACGAAGGCAACCTGATAGACAGGGTGATGGCAGAATGTGCCACTGTGGATCAGGCCCTCGACCTGATGGCACGGTATTACCTCAGAGGTCTGGAGAGAGCCTGCTTGTTCTTCGGTGACAAGACCGGCGCATCGGCCATCCTTGAAGGCGACATCACCCTGCGAAAAGAAGGCCGATACCAGGTGTTGAGCAATTTCTACCCATCGCAAGCGACCCCTGGCGCCTACCCCTGCGACCGGTATAACATCGCCGTAGAGATGCTGGAAAACAGCAGCGACATCTCCGTCGCTCTCTTTCGGCGCATTCTGGCAGCCACGCACCAGGAAGGATCTTCACAGACGTTCTATTCCAACATCTTCGATCTGAAGCAGGGCATTGTGTACCAGTATCACTTTCACAACTATGCCAACGAAATCGTCAGCGATCCCAGGGAGCAATGGGCAAAGGCGCCCCTTGCTTTTGACCTGCCCTCGCTGTTTCCCAAGACCTATGCCGCGCTGGTCTACGACCAGGAGTTTGAGTTTGAGCGAAACAAGGACAAGATCGTCGCGGAACGACGGGCATCGGGAGAGATCGTCGAGGTCAACCCGGAGGTCTTGAATCAATTCGTCGGAAGGTATCAGCTTGAGACGCAGGGTACCAAGGTGATAGACGTCATCCGGGCGGGGGATCGTCTCCTCGCCAAAGTGACCGGCCGCGAAACACAGGAGCTATTTCCCCTGTCAGAGACCCGTTTCCTATCGCTCCAGGCGAGAGGGGATCAGCGATTCACCTTCGAAAAGGACGAGACGGGACGGGTAACCCAGGTGGTCGTGGATGCAGGAAACGGATGGCTGCTGCCTGCCGCCAGGCTCCCATGAGACGTGGTGGCAATCGTAGAAGAGCGTCGTCGTTCCCGCGCAAGACAGTACCCTGGAGGCATTGGATGTCCGGCCCCTATGACATTCTGATCAGAAATGCGATCTGTGCCCCCTCGTGAAACCCGGAGTACAAAAGTCACGAAACATGAGAATCGAACAGATTGAACTCTACCATCTCTCAATGCCGTTGAAATATACCTTTGAAACCAGCTTTGGACGCTGGTCAGAGCGGGAGTGCATCCTGGTAGCCGCTCGTGCAAACGGGCTGACAGGCTGGGGCGAATGTGCGGCCATGCCTCGCCCCATCTATTCCTACGAGACGGCCAGCACGGCCTGGCACGTTCTGAGGGATTTTCTCATCCCGACCGTTTTGGGCCAGGAATGGGAGAGCATCGAACATCTCGTAGAACTCACTAGCTGGGTGCGCGGCCATCAGATGGCCAAATCCGCTTTGCAGGGAGCAGCCTGGGACCTCCTGGCCCAACGGGACGGCGTGAGCCTGGCGACCGAGTTGTCGGAGCCCTACCTCCATCGCGCCGAACCGCGAACACGGGTCCCGGTGGGGGTGAGCATCGGCATCCAGCCGATTGACGCCACCCTGGCCCAGATCGAGCGGGAGTTGAGCCTGGGCTATGGGCGCATCAAGCTCAAAATCAAACCGGGCCACGACGTCGCCCTGGCGCGGGCAGCGCGGGCGGCTTTCCCGGACGCGTCGCTGATGTTGGATGCCAATTCCGCCTACACCCTGGCCGATGCGCCGCTCTTCCAACAGATGGATGACCTGGATCTGTTGATGCTTGAGCAACCGCTGGCCTACGACGACATCTTTGAACATAGCAGGCTCCAGGCTCAGATCGAGACCCCCATCTGCCTGGACGAAAGCATCCACACCCCCTCGCAGGCCCGCGCCGCGCTGAGCATAGACGCCGCGCGCGTCATCAACATCAAGCCGGGCCGGGTGGGGGGCTTGTGGGAAGGGCGGCTGATCCATGACATTTGTCGGGAGCGGGATGTGCCGGTCTGGTGCGGGGGGATGATCGAGACGGGCGTCGGCCGCGCGGCCAACCTGGCCATAGCCAGTCTGCCGGGTTTCACGCTGCCGGGCGATATCTCAGCCACCGCGCACTATTGGCTCGAAGACATCATAGACGAACAGTTTAGCCTCAACGCTGAGGACAGCACCATTACCGTGCCCAACCGGCCCGGGCTGGGGGTCACGGTCAACTTGCAGCGTGTCAGAGGCTATCAATTGCGATCTGAGGTTTTTGGGTAATAACCAGCAAGGGACTGGACTTTGTAGTTGGTCGCCAGGCGCGACAAAGGAGTGGATTCGATGTCGGAATTTGGTTCTGGAACGTATGCGGGCTATCGCGGCCCGCAGTACAAGGGGATGACCACGCGCGCGTTGCACATCACCATGCGTGATGGCGTCAAGATCGCCGCCGATGTGCTGCTGCCCAAGGGCCTTCCCCCGGGAGAAAAGGTTCCCACCATCCTCTACCAGACGCGGTACTGGCGCGCGCGCCAATACCAGCCTGGCCTGAGCTGGATCGAGCGTTTCTTCAACGCGCCGCTGCGTTTCTTCACCAGCCACGGTTACGCGATGGTGTTGGTGGATGTGCGCGGGACCGGGGCCTCGTTTGGCGCCCGCCGCCATCCGTGGGACCCGGAGGAGATCCAGGACGCCAGGGACATTGTAGACTGGATCGTGGCCCAGCCCTGGTCCAGCGGCAAGGTGGGTGGCTACGGCACTTCTTACTCAGGCACCACGGCGGAGCTGCTGGCCGTGGTGCAGCACCCGGCCGTCAAGGCTGTTGTCCCTCGTTTCAACGAATTCGACGCCTACACCGATATCGCCTTCCCGGGAGGCATCTATCTGCGCGCCTTCATCGAAAAGTGGGCGGAGGCGAACCGGAGCCTGGACGCCAACCAGGTGTCAAAGGGCTGGGGGTTGAGGGGCAAACTCCTCAGAGGCGTCAAGCCGGTGGATGGCGACAAGGGGCTGCGCTTGTTGAACCAGGCGGTTCGCGACCACAGCTCGAATATCAGCGTTGACGTCGTAGCCAATCAGATCACTTTTCGCGACGATGACCACAGCGAGCGAGGGATCCTTATCGAGGATTTTAACGTCTACACCTTTCAGGAGCAAATTGAGCGGTCTGGTGTTCCCATCTACGGTTGGGGCGGCTGGTTCGATGCCGGAACAGCCGATGCCGTCATCCGACGCTTTATGACCTTTCGGAATCCCCAGTTGGCCGTAGTTGGTCCCTGGAACCACGGTGCGTCACAGCACGCCAGTCCTTACAAGCCCGGCACTACCGATGTCAGGGCCTATTGGCTGGAGGTTCTGCGCTTCCTCGACTGCCACCTGAAAGGCGTGGATACCGGTGTGATGGACAACCAGGTGCTGTACTACTACACGGTTGGCGAGGAAAAGTGGAAAGAAACCCCCGTGTGGCCCCCGGCCGGCAGCACGACCCAGCGCTGGTACCTGGCGGCCGACCACACCCTCTCTCGCCAGAAGCCAGACGAGGAAACGGGAGCCGATGTGTATACGGTTGACTTCGAGGCCAGCACCGGCATCACCAATCGCTGGCACACGCAAAAGGGCGGCGGTCCGGTCCTCTATCCTGACCGGGCTCAGGCGGATGGCCGGTTGCTGGTCTACACCAGCCCGCCGTTGGCGGAAGACACCGAGATCACGGGATACCCCGTCATCACCCTGCGCCTCACCTCGACGGCTACCGACGGCGCCTTCTTTGCCTACCTGGAAGATGTGGACGAGGCCGGCCAGGTGACCTATCTCACCGAAGGCCAATTGCGGGCCTTGCACCGCCACGTCTCTGCTGATCCGCCCCCCTACACCCAGTTCGTGCCCTACCATTCCTTCAAGCGCCAGGATGGGATGCCCCTGGCGCCGGGAGAAGAGACTGTCGTGGCTTTTGGCCTGTTGCCCACATCGGTACTGATCAAAAAGGGCCATCGTATCCGCATCGCCATTGCAGGCGCCGACAGCCAAACCTTCTCTCGCGTCCCAAGCACCGGAACGCCCGTTATCACCGTTGCCCGAAATCGCCTGCGGGCATCCTGCATTGACTTACCAATAATCGAGAGGAGCGCATGACATGTCCGAAATGCAAAGTCCTTTTCCACCAAAGGATTTCGACCAGTTTCTCAGCACGGCCATGAGCCAGTGGCAAGTTCCCGGAATGGGGCTGGCCATCGTCAAGGACGACGCCGTGATTCATGCCAGGGGATACGGCGTCAAAGAGATAGGCAACGATGAACCGGTGGACGAACGTACGGTTTTCGCCGTCGGTTCGGTGACAAAATCTTTCACCGCCACGGCCCTCGCGGCGCTGGTCAGTGAGGGCAAGGTGAGTTGGGATGACCGGGTCACCCAATACCTGCCTGATTTCCAACACCCCGACCCCTGGGTCACGCGCGAGTTGACGCTCCGCGACATGCTATCTCATCGCACCGGGCTGCCACGCGGCGTGCACATCCTGCTGCGTGGTTTGTACGACCTGGATGCCTATTTGCATCGCGTGCGCTACCTCGAGCCGGCGGTGAGCTTTCGATCCGCGTTCCATTACACCAACACCACCTTCGAGGCCGTGGGCAAGATGTTCCCCACCATGGTGGGCATGAATTGGGAAGATTTCATGCAGCAGCGGATTTTTGATCCCCTGGGCATGACCACCACCACCGCCAACGTGGAGGCCCTGGGGAACATGGAGAACCTTTCCACGCCGCACGCCAAGATTGACGGCGTGGTGCAACCGGTTTCCCGCTGCAACATCGGCAACGACGCTTCCGGCTCGATCAACTCCAACGTGGTGGATGTGGCGCAGTGGATCAGGTTGCTGTTCAACAAGGGCGTCTACCAGGGCGAGCAACTGATCAGTCCGGCGGCGGTGAACGAGATGCACACCCCGCAGATTATGATCCCGCCGGAACACCCGAATGTTGCCCCTCTGCGGGCGCTGGGTCTGGACACCAATTTCTCTGGCTACGGACTGGGCTGGGTGGTGATAGATTACCGGGGGAAAAAGCTGGTGTTCCATCCAGGGGGAATCCAGGGCTACGCCGCCATGACCGCCGCGCTTCCCGGAGAAAGCCTGGGCGTTGTCATCCTCACCAACATGCACGAAGCCGTGGCGGGGCCTTTTCTCTATGCCCTCACCTTCGGCATCTTCGATGCCTACCTGGGTGGGCCACAGCGAGACTGGAGCACAGACGTGCTCAACGCAATCCGGCAGATGGAGAAGCTGGAAGCGGCCGCCTGGCAGAAGGTCGTGGAGGCGCGGGTCGAGGGAACGTCGCCCTCGCTGCCTTTGGCCAGGTACGCCGGCGCCTACACGGACAGCTTCTGCGGCGAAGCTAGGGTCACAGAAGAAGATGGGGCCCTGGTCCTGCACTATGGACCGACCTCCAAAGCCGACCTGGCCCACTGGCACTACGACACCTTTCGCGCCACCTGGCGAGACCCCATGTTCAAGCCTGAGTTTGTCACCTTTGCTCTGGACAAGGCCGGGGAGGTGGACACGATGAACGTAGAGACCATGGCGGTATTCAAGCGAGCGTCGAGTCCGTAGGGAGACCGGGAGATGAAACCCCGAGAACATGTTTGGGCGGCGCTTCGACACCGCGAGGCGGATCGTGTGCCTAGATTCGAGATCTGGATTGACGCCTTGCTGGACGAATTGGGCCAGCCCGACATCCCGAGGGCCCACGTCAACCTGGGGCAGGATTGCGTGATGATGCCCTCTGAGACGCCGGCGGAGAGCCGGGCGTGGAAGGATGGCGTGGACGAGTGGGGGCGGGTCTGGAAGGATGGGACCTACGTAGATGGCGTCGTGGACACCCAGGTAGATTTACGACGATATCGCCCGCCCCTGGACTACGTGGACCAGTTCTTTGACGAGGATGGGGTGCAAGAGACCCGGGCCTTCTGCCCCGATCACTGTTTGATCTATGGTTCTCACATAGGGCCTTTCACAGCGGGCTACCTGGCGATGGGCTTTGAGCGCTTCTTTTTGCGCCTGGTTGAAGACCCGTCGTTTATTCACGAGCTACTAACGGCGCGCACCGAATGGTGTATGGCCATGTTCCGCAAGGCGCTCAGTTTGGGGGCAGAGGTACTTATCCTTGGCGACGACGCAGGCCATCGAGGCGGCCCGATGATCTCCCCCCGGATGTGGCGCCAGTTCGTATTGCCCTATCATCGCCAGATTGTCGAGGAATCGGGCGTGCCGGTGATATGGCACAGCGATGGCAATGTGGAGTCGCTGTTACCGTTGGCAATTGAGGCTGGCTTTGTTGGCTTTCATGGCCTGGAGCCCGCTGCCGGTGTGGACCTGGCCAAAGTGAAACGGGAATTCGGTCAAGACCTCGTCTTGATCGGCAATGTGGACGTCGGCGTTTTGTGCAGATCGGACCTGGAAGCAGTGCGCGCCGAAGTTGACCGCTGCATTGAGCAAGGAGCGCCTGGTGGGGGATACATGATCGCTTCTTGCAACAGCATTTTCGAAGGGATGAATCCCGTGGCCGTAGCCGAGCTGTTTCGATACGAGGGCGAGGTCGGTTTCTACTAGCCCGTTGGGGAAGGTACTATCGCATGGTCATGTACACCATTCGCCGGTTGCTCATGCTCATCCCGGTGCTGCTGGGTGTGACCTTTCTCACCTTTGCCATTGCCCAGGTGACGCCCGGTGATCCGGTGCTGCTGATGCTGGGCCAGTACGCCACGCCAGAGCGGGTGGCAGAGATGCGAGAGCAACTTGGCTTCAACGACCCCTTTCTGGTTCAGTACGGCCGCTTTGTCTGGAACGCGGCCCACGGCGATCTGGGCAAGTCCATTCGCGGCCAGACGCCGGTGCTGGACGAGATCCTGGCCCGCTTCCCCAGCACCCTGGAGCTCACGGTGTCGGCGATGTTGTTCGCCGTCGTAGGGGGGGCGGCAGCAGGGGTTGTCGCCACGACTGCCAAAAGAAAATGGGTGGATGGGGCCACGATGGTGACGGCCCTGGTTGGCCTGTCCATTCCCAGCTTTTGGCTGGCCATCATTCTCATCATCATCTTTGGGATCAATCTCAGGTGGGTGGCGGTCACCGGCGGGGAAGGGTTCAAAGACCTGATCTTGCCCAGCTTCTGCCTGGGGGTGGGACCGGCGGCAATGCTGGCGCGGCTGACGCGGTCGAGCATCCTGGAGGTGGTGCGCGAGGACTACGTGCGGACAGCGCGGGCCAAGGGCTTGAGCGAAGGGATCATCATCCTGCGCCACGTGATGCGTAATGCATTGATACCGGTGGTGACGCTCGTCGGATTGCAGTTCGCGAGCCTGTTGGGTGGCACAGTTTTCATTGAGTCGGTCTTTGCCCGGCCGGGCATTGGCCGCTTCGCCGTCAACGCCATCGCTGCGCGGGACTACCCACAGGTGCAGGGGGTGGTGCTCTTTGCCGCCGTTATCTACGTGGTCTTTAACCTGGCAGTTGATTTGCTGTACGGCTTTCTCGACCCGCGTATTCGCTACGAGTAGCAAGGAGCTGGGATGACCATAGGAGAAGCTGCAAACGACGCTCGAACAGACGGGCAAGACTGGCGAGTCGTGGCTGCCGAGAGTCAATGGCGCATCGCCTGGCGAATGTTACGGCGCAACCGGGTGGCCATGGTTGGCTTGGTGGGCATCGTTTTGCTCCTGCTGACCATCGTTCTGGCGCCTGTGTTAGCGCCCTACGATCCTACCCAGATGAACTACGACCACTTGTTGGAGCCGCCGAGCCGCGAGCATCTTTGGGGCACAGACGATCTGGGTCGCGACATCCTGAGCCGGGTGCTGTGGGGCGGGCAAGAGTCTCTGCGAGTGGCAATGATGGGCACCGCTATTGCCGGAGTGGGCGCAATAGTGGTCGGGTTGGTATCCGGCTATTATGGCGGGATGATTGACAATCTCATCCAGCGGGTTGTCGAAGTCTTCTTGGCTTTTCCTACCATCCTCCTGTTGATCAGCATTGTCGCGGTGCTGGGGCCCAGCTTGAGCACGGTGCTGATAGCTCTGGGGGTTTCGTCCATCCCAGGGGCATCGCGCCTGGTACGGGGAACGGTATTGGCGGCCAAGAACTGCGAGTACGTGATGACAGCACAGGTGATAGGGGCAACCAACAGGCGCATCATGGTTCGTCACATCCTGCCCAATGTCATGGCCCCGATCATCGTCTACAGTACGTTGGGCTTGGGCAGCGCAATCATGGCCACCGCCGGGTTGAGCTACATCGGGCTGGGAGCACAGCCGCCATCGGCTGAGTGGGGCGCGATGTTGAACTATGGCCGCAGCTACATGCGCGATGCGTGGTGGATGTCGGTCTTTCCCGGCCTGGGCATCTTCGTCGCCGTGCTATGCGTCAACCTTCTGGGCGATGGTCTGCGAGATGCCCTCGATCCCAAACTGCGGGTCTAGCAGCCTGTCGAACAGAACCAAAGCCACCTGACCTGTAAGTCAGGTGGTTTTTAGTTTACTACAGTGATGTGCACCGGCTGACTCTCCAGCCTGTTGCCTACGGCGTCATACCCAACGGCACTGACAGCGTGCTCTCCTGATTCCAAGGGCCACATCGTCCGGTAAGGCGGAGCAGCGATGGTGATCAGGGGCTCCTCATCCACGTAGAAGGTTAGCCCGGCCAGACTGACCCCATCACCTGCCCGTGCCGCGATCTCGATCCGCTGATCTTCCCGGGGCAAGCCCGGGTCCAGGCGATAAACACTGCCCTCATGGGGACTGGTGAGGATTAGCGGGTTTCGGGTTTCGGGTTTCGAGTTTCGAGTTTCCAGCTCCCCACTCCCAACCTCCAATACCCAATATCCAATATCCAATCCTCGTTCTCTCCCCCACTCAACGGCTTCAGCCGGCAGCACGATGTAGACTCGCTCCACGATTCGCTCCGGTGGAGTGTCGGAATTAGCCAGTTGCCCGGTGGCGGTGTCAAACGCGAAGAGCTGATGCATCTCGCAGGTCTCCGTAGGCTCGGTGCCGGCGATGAAGAGCTCAGTCCGCCGATGGGGGCAGTAGGGATTGGGAAGCTGGCCAGAGAGCGCGCAAACCTCCACCTGGGTCAGGCCCGCCGGCTCGGCGAACTCCGCCACCGGTTGGGCCTCCAGCACTTCCTCCATGAAGTCGTGCCAGATGGGGGCCGCCCCGGTGACGCCCGAAACGTCATGCATGGTCGAATTGTCGGCGTTGCCAGCCCAGATGCCAACCACGAGGTTGGGGGTGTAGCCTACGGTCCAGTTGTCCCGCCAGTCGGTGGTGGTACCCGTCTTCACTGCCGCTGGCCGGCTCAGCTTCAGCACACTGCCCTCGCCGAAGGCCGGCATGCGGGCCAGGTCGTCGCTGAGGATGTCGGTGATGAGATAGGCAACCCGCTCGTCGAGCACCCGCTCGCCCCACCTCGGCTTTCTCTCATACAGGACATTGCCCTGGCTGTTCTCGACGCGCAGGATGGCTGCCGGCTCCACCTCGTGCCCGCCGTTGGCGAAGGCGGCGTAGGCAGCGGCCAGTTCCAGCAGGCGCACCTCGCCGCCCCCCAGGGTAAGGGCCAGGCCGAAGCGCTCGCTGTCGTCGAAAGTGGTGATGCCCATGCTGCGGGCCAGAGCCGTCATCTCGTCCAAACCCACGTCATCGAGGACTTTGACGGCCGGTAGGTTATAGGATGAGGCCAGGGCCTCTCGTGCCAGAACAGGCCCGTGAAAGGTCAGGTCATAATTGAGCGGCACGTAAGGCTCTCCTTCCTTGGTGAGAAAAGTCGTGCGCACGTCCAGGATCATGGTGGCCGGTGTGTAGCCCTGGTCGAAGGCGGCGGCGTAGGTGATGGGCTTGATGGAAGAGCCGGGTTGGCGGGGAGCCAGGGCGCAATTCACCGCCCCGTCAATCTCAGGGTCAAAATAGTCTGGGCTGCCCAGCATGGCCAGAATCTCCCCTGTGTTGGGATCCAGCGCCACCAGAGCGGCGTTATGCACGTTGGGGTCGGGCAAATTGCGCTGAGGTCGGTCGGCCAGGATAGCCAGGCGACGACGGGCAATGGACTGTGCCACCTCTTGCATATCCAGGTCCAGGGTAGTGTGAACCTCAAGCCCTCCACGGTAGAGCGCCTCTGGCCCGAATCGCTTCTCCAGGAGACCCCACACGTACATCACGAAGTGGGGAGCGCGAATGGGGAAGGGCACGGCGGCGAAATGGAGTTGCTCCTCCCTGGCCAGTCTGGCCTCTTCTTCGCTGACGTAGCCACTTTTGACCATCAGCTCCAGTACGACAGCCTGACGCTCTTTGGCCGCCTGGGGGTTCTCCAGGGGATTGTAGATGGCGGGGGATTGAGGCAGGCCAGCCAGAAGAGCGCACTCGGCCAGGTCCAGCTCACTGACCGACTTGCCGAAGTAGGCCTGGGCAGCGGCCTCCACACCGTAGGCCAGGTTGCCGTAATTGGACTCGTTCAGATAGAGGGCCAGGATCTCGTCCTTGCTGTAAGTTCGGGCCAGTCGCCAGGCCAAAATGGACTCGCGCAGCTTGCGGGTCAAGGTGCGCTCAAAGCGCTCTTCCGGGGATAGCAGGAGATTGCGAGCCAATTGTTGGGTGATGGTGCTGCCGCCGGAGAGCACTTCTCCGCCCTGCAAATTGATGATCAGGGCACGCAGGATGGCACGAAAGTCCACCCCCGGATTCGTGTAGAAGTTAGCATCCTCGGTGGCGATGGTGGCCTGTTGGAGAT
>CAZQDO010000117.1:0-13916 GCA_964592085.1 uncultured Anaerolineae bacterium
TATACCGATTTTCTGGCTGACCCAGATGGTCGGGTTCGACAATCGGCCATTGACGGATTGGAACAGTTGGCTGGCCCAACAGACCCGCAGTTCATTTCGCGGATGCTGGAAATGGTACAGGACCCGGACATGGATGTGCGCGTCCGGGCCCTGTCAGCCCTTGTCCGCTGCGGTGATTTTCACCAGTTGACCCCAGCTACCCAGTCATTGGACCAACTCCTGGCCGACGAAGACCCCCGTCGCAGGGCGCGTGGGGTTCGCGTGCTGGGGCAGGTCGGCGACGAGCGTGCTGTCCGCCGCCTGGCAGAACACCTGACCGATCCGGCCGATGAGGTGCGCCTGGAAGCAGCGGTGGCGGTTGAGGGGCTGTCCCTGTCCTTGAGCGGAGCGAAGGAGCGGGAGCCGCTGCCCAGCCAGGTGAACACGCTGATCGCGGAAAAGATGAGCAGCCTGCTGCGAGATCCTGTTGAGCGGGTGCGTCAGGCCGCGCTCGTCGTTCTGGGGCGTACAGGTACGCGCGAGTCCCACCAGGCGCTGGTCAATGCCCTGGCGGACTCCAGCCCTCAGATCAGAGCGACGGCGGTGGATGCGTTGGTTCAGATGGGCAAGTCGGTCATTCCTGCTGTTCACCATCAGCTCGACTCATCCAATCCCCAGTTGCGCAAAATGGCCGCCGTCATCCTGAGCCGCATCAACCCGCGAGAGTTTGGTGGCCTCATCGCTGGGTCCAGCATCACGGGCAACTTGATCACCGTCTATGGCAACTATGGTTTGGCGGAAGCGTTGGCCCTTTGCAGCGAGTATCCGAGTATTACCGTTTTGCAGAGCGCGCTGCGCGAACGAAATCAACAACTCGTAGACGAAGTTTTTTACCTGCTGACGGCCATTCATCCCCCGTCGGCGGTTAACATCATCATCGAGTCGCTGCGCAGTGAAGATCCACGCATTCGGGCCAACGCCGTCGAAGCCCTGGAGTCACTGACGACGCCGCAGACTGCCGGCCTCATCGCCCCCCTGTTCGATCCCGACGCGCCGCCGGCCCAATTGCTGTCTCTCGGCAAAGACGCCTGGGACATGGAGCATCCCGACGCAGCCCAGGCCATTCGACAGCTCGTGATCCATCCCGAGGATCCCTGGCTGCGAACGATCACGACCTTTGCTTTGGGTGAGATGGGAGCAGCCCTTTCCCCGAAAAAAGAACTGCCCAGCGCGGAGTCTGCTGCGGGGAAAGAGCGCAAAGCGCGCCGTTCTCCGCCGGCCGACCTGTTCGGTGCGCTCATTGATACTACTGAGGATACCGCCTCCCAATCTGAAGAAAGCGCTGAGGAAACAGATCGACCATCTGAACAGTTCCCCTTCACCCTGTCGGAGATCGAGGCCATATTAGAGGTCTCCCTGGCCGATCCCGTGGAGGAGGTGCGCCTCGCTGCCCAGGCCGCCAAGCGAATGATGGCTGGGCCTCGGGCCGCAGGCGTCATCAAGGAGGAAGAAGCCTTGCTTTCAACCATTGAAAAAATCATCTTTCTAAAAGAGGTCCCCTTTTTCCAGGGCATGACCATTGATCAGCTCAAGGTGCTGGCCAACGTCTGCGAAGAGGAACTGTTTGAGAAAGACGGGCGGATATTCAATGAAGGTGAGCCTGGTGGGGTCCTGTACGTTGTGGTCAGTGGACGGGTGGCCATTGAGCGAGAGGGTCGGCGCAAAGGATCTTTCGCGCGGCTGGCGACCATTGAGGCCCATTCCTACTTTGGCGAGATGTCGTTGTTCGACAATAGTCCCCATTCTGCCGTAGCGACGGCCATCCAGGACACGCTGACGCTGCAACTGCGCCGCGAGCCGCTCATTGCCCTGGCCCGTCAGCATCCTGATCTGTCCCTGGAGTTGATCAACGTGCTGAGTGGGCGGCTGCGGGAAGCCAATGACCGCATTGCCGAGTTGACGCGCACCCGGCCACGCGAACTGCACAAGCTGTTTGACAAGCTTGAGTGAACCGTGTAGAGACTGTGATCTTGGAACCACTCACTTTTTCATTTAATCAGACTTCACCGGGAGAACGCGTGAAACTGTTTCCCGCTCCAGTTGCTTCTATCTCGAATGAAACGTGGCAGGAATTTGCCCAATACACCGTCGAAGAATCAGGCCTAAGGCCCACGCCGGCCAGGGTCCTGGCGGAGCGGTGGCAGCAGGGCTATGCGGGGATAGTCGTCAGAGATGGCCTGATTATCAGTTACACCAGCTTCACGAACATCTTTTGTCAAACTAACCGCAGCAGGTTCAGCCATGCGCTCGGCGTTGATCTCGCCCGCCTGCCCAGCATGGATGTGTATAAACTTACCTCGGCATGGACACGTCCGGCTTGGCGAAGAAGAGGCATCCATCTGCAATTAACCCCTGCCCTGCAGAAGCGGTTCGGCGAGCCATCAAAATGCCTTTACTTCGGTGTGGCCATTGGCCTGGCCGGCTCGCCCATGCTGGAAAAGCTCGGCTGGTGCATCGTCGGTTGGAGCAAGATTGCCTACGCCAGCAGCCTGATCGGCGTGCCCATCTCAGGCTTTGAGGATCGCGTGGAAGAGCGCTGGTGGCCGCCTGCGGATATAGTTCGGTACGAGGGCGAGCATATTTCGCCTTATGAAGATAGCCAACACGAATGGGATCGCTTCTGTCACCTCTGGGTTTCGAGTGTGCCAATAGCAATGGAATTGAACGAGCAATTATCAACCCTGATGGGTGGAGATTTGCGCCGCTGGCGCGAAGCCTGCATCAGCGTGTTTACCGGCGGGAAAAAGTCGCAGTTGAATTTCTTCAATGAATAGCTGCATCCGCCAGGGGCTGCGCTTCGCTCAAGCCCCTGGCTCAGCCAACAAAGCCCCGTTGGGGCTGGGTTTGTCAGGCCGATAGGCCTTTGTAAGCTGAGCCCGATGGCTTCAGCCCCGGGCGGGGTGGCGACAGAACGTCAACTTTTGTTGTGTGAGGAGAACGTTATGATGTTTATAAAGAAGTCGAGCAAACTTCACGCTCTACCTTTGTTGCTAGTAGTCATTCTGTTACTCACAGCCTGTGCCGGTTCAACAGGCCAGGTTCAAGAGAAGCCCATTGGCCCCGATGTCACTCCCACCGCGATTTCTCCAGCCAAGCAGGAGGGACGCGGCGTGGGGGGGACGCTGCGGCTTCTTTACTGGCAGGCCCCCACCACCCTCAACCCGCATCTGACCACAGGTACCAAGGATTTGGCTGCCTGTCGCATAACCTACGAGCCCCTCGCCAGCTACGACAAGGATGGCAACCTGATCTCCTTCCTGGCGGCGGAGATTCCTTCCCTTGAGAATGGTGGCATCGCGTCCGATGGCAAATCCGTCACCTGGAAGCTGAAACAGGAAGTCAAGTGGTCCGATGGCAAACCTTTTACCGCCGATGACGTTCTCTTCACCTACGAGTTCGTCTCCGACCCGCAGACAGGCGCTCAGACTGTTACCGCCTACGACGCTGTGGAAAGCGTGGAGGTGGTGGATGATTTCACGGTCAAAATCCATTTCACGGACGTGAACCCGGCTTGGTCGCTGCCCTTCGTCGGATCAAGCGGAATGATCTTGCCGCGTCACGCTTTTGAGGAATACAGCGGCGCCGATGCCACGAGTGCGCCAGTCAATCAGTTGCCCATTGGCACCGGCCCCTACCGCATGGTCGCTCCGGGCATCAAGCCCCAGGAGGTGCTATTCCTCGGCACCCAGCTCGTGGAAACGAACAAAATCGTGTACGAGGCCAACCCGTTCTTCCGTGAAGCCGACAAACCCTTTTTCAGCAAAGTGGAGCTACGGGGAGGGGGCACGGTCGAGGAGGCCGCCCGCTCGCTGTTCCAGGTCGGCGACGTGGATTTCGCCTACAACATGCTACTGGATATCGAGACTTTGGAGCAGTATGAGAAGGAAGACAAAGCGAAAGCGGTTTCCTATTTCACTGCCAAGGTCGAGCGGATATTGATCAATCACACTGATCCCAACCGGGCGACCGAGGATGGCGAGCGCTCCAGCCTGCAATTCCCGCACCCCTTCTTCAGCGATGAAAAGGTGCGTCAGGCTTTCAACGTGGCCATTGATCGCGAGGCGATTGCCAGGCTGTACGGACGGACTGGCCGCCCCACTGCTAACTTGCTGGTGTCGCCCGCTACCTACCGGTCGCCCAACACTGAATACGAGTTCAATGCGGAGAAAGCGGCGGCATTGTTGGACGAGGCCGGCTGGCGAGATACCGACGGCGATGGCATCCGCGATAAGGATGGCGTCAAGATGAGCGTCGTTTTCCAGACTTCGGTCAACGACATACGACAGACGACCCAGGAAATCGTCAAGCGTAACCTGGAGGCCATCGGCATCGAGGTGGAGCTGAAGATTATTGATGCCAGCACCTTCTTTGGCCCTGATCCCTCCAATCCCAACACCCGCTGGCACTTCTACGCCGACATGGAGGAGTACAACCTGGGCAACAGCAGCCCGGACCCCGGTGGATACATGAAGAACTGGACCTGCGACGAGATCGTTCAAAAGTCGAACGACTGGTCGGGCAACAACATCGAGCGCTGGTGCAACCCGGCTTACGATGCTCTGTACGAACAATCACGGACGGAAATGGACCCTGAGAAACGCCGGCAGCTTTTCACCCAGATGAACGACCTGATCATCGAGGAGGTAGTCCTGATCCCCCTCGTTGATCGCGCTGGCGTTCACGGTGTCAGCAATGCCCTGGTGGGCGTGGACTTGACCGCGTGGGACTCTGAGTTGTGGAATATCAAAGACTGGAGGCGCGTTTCGCCATGACAACTCAACCTTCACCAGTGGGACAAGAAGGCCAAGTTGGCAACTTGTCCCACTCAACAGCGATTTATAAATTGCCGGGCGCCCGATTCTTCAGGGACCTGAAGATTGGCACCAAGCTGACCATTGGGTTTGGCATCCTGGTCGCGTTGATCTTCTTGAGCGCTGGGGTGAGCTACCTGGGCAGCGACCGAGCCACCGCCAAGATCAACCTGACCGACGACGTGCGCGTTCCGACGGCCATCTCCGCCACTCGCGCCCAGGCCAACCTGCTACGGATATTGGGCGATGTACGAGGCTACCTGGCTCTGGGCGACCAGGAATACCGCGATAGCTATCACCAGTCCGACCAGGCACTCCAGGCCGAGCTGGCTGAGTTGGATAATCTATTGACCCTGAACCCCGACCCGGAAAACCAGCGTCGCCTTGAAGAGCTTAGAGCTGCTTATGAACAGTGGTCTGCATTGCCCGATCGCCTATTCGAGCTGCGCGATGATCAGTTGGAGCGCGAGCCAGCGTATCGCATCCTGGCCACAGACGGAATCAGATTGGCGGGCAAGGTACTGATTGACACCAACAGCCTGATCGAAGAGCAGGGACAGCGCGAGCCATCGAGCGAAAACCTGTCCCACTTGGAGGACATGGCCAAATTCCAGGGCAACTTTGCGGCCATGTTGTCCGCTCTGCGTGGCTACGTCGCCACTCGCAATCGCATCTTTAGATACTACGAATACGAAGCCAACCTGACTGCTAATCAGATTAGCTGGGACAGGCTGCTCAGCCAGCGCGATAGGCTAACCCCCAGCCAGCAAAGCCTTCTCGACAACGTGAATACCAACCGTGACGCTTTCCTGCGCTTACCCGACCAGATCTTTGAGGCGCTGGAAGGCGAGCACTGGCGCGAGGATCTGTACCTCTTCAGGACGGAAGCCGTGCCACTGGCCGAGCAGATGCAGCAATTATTGAACGAGATGACCGCCGACCAGCAGACGTTGCTCAAAACCGAGTTGGCTTCTGGGCGCCAGGACCTCACCAGCGCCAACCGACTGATCCTGGCCGGTGGCCTGGTTGCTCTCCTCTTTGGCCTGGTGATGGCATACGTCGCCCGCGGAACCATCGCTGCGCCCGTCCGCCGGCTGACTGGCGTGGCCGAGCGGATTCGTGCCGGCGATCTGGAGGCGCAGGCGCGCGTCGAATCGAAGGATGAAATCGGTATCCTGGCCGAAACGTTCAACAACATGACCAGCCAGTTGCGGCGGACGCTGTTGCAAGTCAGAAAAGAGAAAAAGCGAGCCGACGACTTGCTGCAAGTCGTTATTCCCATTGGCATTGATCTGGCCTCGGAAAAGGACTTCAACCGCTTGCTGGAGAAGATGTTGCTGGAGGCCAAGTCCTTTTGCCATGCCGAGGCGGGTATTCTGTATCTGAAGGAAGGCGAACGCCTGAAGTTCGTGATTGTGCGCAACGACAAGCTGAACATCGCCATGGGCGGCACAGTGGGCAAAGAGGTTGCCTTCTCCGGTCTCCCCATGTACGATGACGAGATCGCCCGCGAGACCAGGCGCCCAAGTATCGCCACCCACGCTGCGCTGACAGGGTCTTCCATCAATATTCCCGACGCTTATCAAGACGAGGTGCTCGAGGCCCACGGTCCTGGCATCTTTGATGAAAAGAGCGACTATCGCTCCATCTCCTATTTGACCATTCCTCTTAAAGACAGCCTCGGCCAGGTGCTGGGCGTGCTACAACTGATCAACGCCCAGGACGTTGAGTCCAACCAGGTTGTTCCCTTCGACCCGAATCTACAACAGATGATGGAGTCGTTTTCTTCGCTGGCCGTTGCCGCACTGGAGGCCTACATTCGCGAGCAAAGGCTGAAAGAGCAGATCCAACAACTCCGCATCGAGATTGATGAGGCGAAAAAGGCCAAACAGGTGGCGGAGATCACCGAGACCGAATACTTCCAGGGCTTGCGAGAGCACGCTGCCAAGCTGAGGAGCAAAACGAAAGGAGAATAAGAGAAAGTGAATTGCTGGAAATGCGGCAAACCAGCTCAGGGTACCTGTCGCTTTTGCGGGCGGGCAGTTTGCCAGGAATGTGCCTCCAAGATGCCGTTCATACTCACCGTCTACGTCGGCGAGCACCAAACTCCCAAGGCGGTGGTGGTGGCCGATGCGCTCTTCTGTGGGATGTGCAAGCCGCAGCCAGAGCCTATCGAGATGCCAGAGATCTATTAGCCGAGGAGGTGTTGCTTGAGGAAAGGAGGAACCTATGGTCGGTCTATTTGACAGACTGCAATCGGAAATCGAAACCCGCCAGCGCGTGGAAGGCATCACCCCGGCTGATCTGCTGGACGTTTCCCCCGAATTGCGCCGCATCATCAACATGATCCTGCGCCAGGGGGAAATGAGCCTGACAGAGATCGTGTTCCAGTTGGACATGAGACCCTCCGAGGCGCAGGGACTGCTGGATACGCTGGTGGAGAAAGGATACCTGAGAGCCTTTGAGGTGAAGGGAGAACAGCGTTACAAGACCTTCCTGGCCCGTAAGCGCGGGCGCGAAGTGCCGTTGAACATCTGGGATGCCTTGGGAAGTAAAGTGGAGTAACCAGGAGTCAGGGAACCAGGGAATCAGGAAATCAGGACTTCGGATACCCTGATTCCTGATCACTGATTCCCTGATCACTGACCAAGTAAAACTCAAAAAATGGAGGAAAACCATGTCACAAATCGTTTCAATTCACTCTTTCCGCGGTGGGACAGGCAAGTCTAACACCGCCGCCAATCTCTCGGCCCTGCTGGCAATGCAGGGACGACGGGTCGGTGTGATTGACACCGACATCCAGTCGCCGGGCATTCACGTTCTGTTCGGCCTGCACGAAGAAGATATGGCCCACTCGCTCAACGATTACCTGTGGGGCAGGTGCGACATCGAGCAGGCCGCCTTCGACGTGACGCCACGCCTGGACGCCGACATTAAAGGGCAGGTCTTTCTCATCCCTTCCAGCATCAAAGCGGGTGAGATCGCCCGGGTGCTGCGCGAGGGCTACGACGTGGGCCTGCTCAACGACGGCTTTCATGCCCTGGTTGACAATCTGGGATTGGACGTGCTGATGATTGACACCCACCCGGGTCTGAACGAGGAGACGCTGCTCTCCATCGCCATCTCCGACGTGCTGGCCATCATCATGCGCCCCGACCAGCAGGACTATCAGGGCACTGGCGTCACGGTGGACGTGGCTCGCAAGCTCGATGTGCCGCGCATGAAGTTGATTGTCAACAAGGTGCCGACGGCCTTCAACCTGGACGAAGTCAAAGCCCTGGTGGAGCAGACCTACGACTGCGAAGTGGCCGCCGTGCTGCCCCACTCCGACGAGATGATGGTCCTGGCCAGCGCAGGCATCTTCGTCCTGCGTTACCCGGGTCATCCGATAACGGCCCTACTCAAGCAGGCGGTATCCAGGTTGGTGCCGTAGGCTTCGCTTTGAGCACTCAGCCAACCGGGCCTACAAAACCATCAACCTGCCGTCCTTTCGTTTGCACCGGCCTTTGCTGCTGAAGGGTTTCTAGTCGGGCGTGTTCTGGCAGGCGTTTTGCGGCCCGCCAGAACCTGCCTTCCATTGGTGGAACTCGTCACGAAAAGCGATCCACAAACTACTATCTTTTCAGAGTGAAAATGATGTACCTTGTCATTTTGAGCCGGAACGGAGCGTAGCGGAGTGGAGGCGAAGAATCTCCACTTCCGCCGTAGAAACCGACTGGATCGCGAGTGGAGATTCTTCGCTCCCTACGGTCGCTCAGAATGACATGCATCAAAATCACCTTGAAAAGGTACTACCTAATCAATACCTGATTCCTTAGATGAGGTGACTCTAATGCAAAAATCGCCATCTGAAAAAAACAGCCTCCTTGATGTTCCCATTCGTCTCCTTTTCAATCTGGACTGGGAAAAAACCCTCTATCTGCTTCTTATCGTCGTGGCTATAACGACCCGCTTCTGGGACCTGGGAGCGCGGGCGTTCAGCCACGACGAGAGCTGGCACGGCAACTGGTCGTGGAAGCTGTACGCCGGCTATGGTTACAAACATGACCCCGCCAGCCACGGCCCCTTCCTCTTCGAGGCCAACGCTTTGATTCATCTCCTCTTTGGCGTGAACAGCTACACGGCTCGCATCATGCCCGCACTGTTCGGCGTCATCCTGGTCGCATTGCCCTATCTATTTCGCAAGTGGCTGGGGCGCACGGGAGCGCTGGTTACTTCGGTGCTGTTTCTCATCTCGCCCTCCATCCTCTATTACTCCCGCTACATCCGCAACGACATCTACATCGTCGTCTGGACCCTGCTTCTCATCTTCGCCATCCTCAGATACCTGGAGGACCGCAAGGACTTTCATCTCTACCTGATGGTTGTGATCCTGGCCCTTTCTTTTTGCACCAAGGAAGTCACCTTTATGAATGGCTTCATCCTCGGGTCCTTCCTGGTGCTACTCTTCTTCGTCCAATGGCTTGGCGACAGGGAGAGGGCCATAAAGAGCTTTCCGGCCTTCGAGCTGGCCCTGGTGATGGCTACCCTGGTCTTGCCTCTCCTCACTGCTTTTCCCGTCAAATTCCTGGGCTTCGATCCGCTGGACTATAGCCAGGCGGGGATTGTGCGCTCCGTCGTTACCTTTCTCATCCTGTTAGCCATCGGTGCTCTCGTTGGCATCTGGTGGGACTGGAAGCGTTGGCTGATCTCTGTTGGACTTTTCTATGGCATCTTCATCACTCTCTATACCACCTTCTTTACCAACGGCCAGGGTTTCGCCACGGGCTTGGTTGGCTCCCTGGGCTATTGGTTGGCCCAGCAAGGTGTTCATCGCGGCAGCCAACCCTGGTTCTACTATTTTGTCCTCATGCCCATGTATGAATTCGTGCCGCTGCTATTCAGCTTCATGGGGTTGGGGTACTACGTCGTTAGAAGAAGTCGAGGTGATGAGGGAAAGGAGACCTCTGCAGCGCCCTTTAGTCCTTTCTTGATTTACTGGTTGATTACCACTGTGCTGATCTACAGTTGGGCTGCTGAGAGAATGCCCTGGTTGATCGTGCACGTTACCCTGCCAATGATGGTCATGACCGGCTACTTTGTCGGTCAGGTGTTCGAGCGGATGGATTGGCGGAGAATCTGGCGGGGCGGCGGAGCGATCCTGGCCCTGCTGTTGATCCTCACTCTCTTTGCAGGATCGGCTCTGGTAACGACGAGGCCCTTCCAAGGAAGGTCCCTCACTGAACTGAGCGCGACGTTGCAGTGGCTGGCGGCGCTGATAGTGGGCGCACTCCTTGTCTTTGGCGTGGTGCGCTATTGGCGTGGCCTGGGGACGAGGCGCAGCTTGCAGGTGGTCTTCGTCACCGTCCTGGTGCTTCTCTGCCTGCTTACCGTGCGCTTCAGTTGGATGGCGGCTTACATCAACTACGATACGGCCAAGGAGTTCATCGTCTACGCGCACGGCACGCCCGATATTACGCTGACCATGAGGGAGATCGAGGACATCTCGCGGCGCACGGTGGGCGACAAGAACATCAAAGTGGCCTACGATAACGAGTCCACCTGGCCCTTTGAATGGTACTTGCAGGACTATCCCAACACGGCCTACTATGGCTCTCAGCCCTCGAAACAGGCCCTCGATGCACCCATCGTCCTCGTCGGCCCGCCCAATGACTCCAAGGTCAGGCCCTTCCTGGGCGACAACTACTATTGGTTCGAGCGACGACAGATTTGGTGGCCCATGGAGGAGTACATGAACTGGACCCCAAGCAAGCTCCTCGCCATAGTGCGGGATCCAGCCGAGCGGCGGAAATGGTGGAATATCTTTTTGTACCGCAGGTACCCCCGTTCCACTGACGACTGGTATAACAGAGATCCCTTCTATTTCTGCGTGCGCAAGGACGTGATCAACCAACTGTGGGATTACGGCATCGGCCCGGCCCCGATAGAACTGGTGGAGGATCCCTACGAGAAGGGCAAGCGCGAGGTGCCGGCCACGCTGATCTGGGGCAGCCAGGGTAAGGGCACTGGCCAATTTCAGGATCCCCGCGGCATTGCTGTGGATGAGGCGGGCAACGTCTATGTCGCCGATAGCGGCAACCATCGCGTCCAGGAGTTCGACGCAAACGGCCAGTTCGTCACCCAGTGGGGCAGCCAGGGGACTGAGGCGGGCCAGTTCCAGGAACCCTGGGGCATTGCCGTGGATACCGAAGGCAACGTCTACGTGGCCGACACCTGGAACCATCGCATCCAGAAATTCGATGCTGAGGGCAATTTCCTCTTGCAGTGGGGCGGCTACAGGTCTACTGGAGGCGAGGCGGTCGGCGAAGAGGGCTTCTTCTGGGGGCCGCGCGACATCGCCACTGATGCGGCAGGCAACGTGTACGTGACCGACACGGGGAACAAGCGGGTGCAAGTTTTTGATCCCAATGGCCAGTTCCTCGATCAATGGGGTGGTTTCGGGGTGGAGGACGGCCAGCTGGACGAGCCAGTAGGCATCGCCATTGACGAGGAGGGCAGCATCTACCTGGCTGACACCTGGAACCAGCGGGTGCAGAAGTTCGACCAGGATCTTAATTTCGTCGCCAAGTGGTCCATAACTGGCTGGTATGGCCAGTCCGTGGTCAACAAGCCTTACCTGGCCGCTAGTGGGGGGCGCGTCTACGTCACCGATCCGGAGGGCTATCGCGTCCTCGTCTTCGACCAGAACGGCGAGTTCGTGGCCACCTTCGGCGAGTACGGCTTCGACAGCAAAACCTTCGCCCTGCCGACGGGTATTGCCGTTGATGGGGAAGGCAGCGTCTACGTGATAGATTCGGCCAACCATCGGCTGATGAAGTTTGCACCGGTGAGGTGATAACAACCACTGTCGGAGTCCCGAACTTGTTCGGGGCGTCCTCGCTGCGGCGTCAGTTTGCAGGTGAGAAAGCCCCCAACAAGTTGGGGAGTCCCACTGGCGATGCAATCTTCGACAGGGTCTTCAATGTTCCTTCTATTCACCATCTGCCAATCATGCAAAAACGACGCAAAATCACCAACTTAGTACTGACCCTGGCGGCGGTGGGCCTGGGGTTCTTTGCCCAGAGCCGCTTCCGAATGGACGCCATTCGCGATGCCTTGATCCTCTATCTCGTGGCGGCTGTCCTCCTGATCTATGCCAACCGCGGTCAAAGCTCAAAGGCCGGGGCGGGGGGCTCTCCAGCAACGCGGCCAGAGATCTCGCCACGCCAGTTCAGGTCGGGTCTGGCACTGCTGGCTCTGGCCGGGGTGTGCATGCTTCTCTCGCTGCGCCTCTTCGGGCGCGGCGCTCCCCCCACCAGCGCCTGGCTCCTCTACGTGGCCGGCATTGTCCTCTTCGTGGCCGCTTTCTGGGCCATGGAGTTCACACCAGGGCAGTGGAACCTGCGGCAACTTCCATCTTTTGATAGAGGCAAGTTATTGTCTCGGCTTTGGCCTCCCAAGCTTGCACTGAGCCCAGTCGAAGTGACAGAGATGGTCATCCTGCTCGCCATCCTCATCATGGCTGCTTTCGTGCGTCTCTACAACCTGGATTCTCTCCCCTTCGGCGTCTGGTACGACGAGGCGGTGAATGGTCTGGAGGCCCAACGCATCCTGGAGGATCCCCACTATCGGCCCATATACATGCAGCCCACCAACTCCCCTTCCCATTTCATGTTCCTGATCTCTTTTTTGTTCAAACTCTTTGGCGTAGGCATCGTCCCTGTCCGGATTGTCAGCGCCGTCTTCGGTGTGGCTGTGGTGATGGCCGCCTATCTCTTTGGTCGCGAGTTCTTTGATGATCGGCGGCTGGCGTTGGCCCTGGCCTTTCTCATGGCCATCTCCCGCTGGGGCGTGAACTTTAGCCGCATCGGGATGTATGGCATCACGGCGCCCTTCTTCGAGTTTCTGGCCCTCTATTTCTTGATGAAGGGACTGCGCCCTTCGACAGGCTCAGGACATCGTTCTGGGCGGAGTGTGGATTTCGCCCTGGGCGGCGTGGCCGTGGGCTTGGGGGCCTGTTTCTATTCCGCTTTCTATCTCTTTGTTCCCGTCGTCGGGTTGTTCTTGATTCATAAAGCCATTGTCGAGAGGGGCTTTGTGCGGCGCCATCACCTGGGCATCCTCGTCTTCGCCCTGGCGGCCCTGCTGGTCTTCGCACCAGTGGGCCAATTCGCCTGGCGAAACCCCCAGGCCTTCTCCAATCGCGCGCGCACCACTTCGATCTTCAAGGATAGGACTCGCGCTGAAGCCATCGAATTGGTGCGTCAGAGCGCGAAGCAGCATCTCCTGATGTTCAACTATCGCGGCGATCCCAATGGCCGCCACAACCTGCCCGGCGAGCCGATGTTGGACTTCGTCGCTTCTGCGCTCCTGGTGCTGGGTCTGGGCTACAGCCTCTACCGCGGTTTCCAGCCGAAGTACCTGCTACTAGTGGCCTGGCTTCTGGTGATGCTGTGCGGAGGCATCTTTTCCCTGGAGTTCGAAGCCCCTCAATCCCTGCGGGCCATCGGCACTCTACCTGCGGCCTACGTCCTGGCCTGCGTCCCTCTGTATCTCATCGCCAGGGAATGGGATAAGTCGGTGCGACGCTGGTACTGGCTGCTGGCTGCCGCCTGCTGCCTGCTGCTGGCCTACGTGGGCTGGAAGAATCTGTACACTTACTTCCGGGTGCAGGCCAGGGACTTCGCCGTCTGGAACGCTTTCTCCACCGCCGAGACCCTCACCGCCCGCCGCATGGCCGAAATGGGCCCTGACTACGATTTCCACGTCATCTCCCTCTACGATAACCATCCCGTTCTGCGCTTTCTGGCCAGTAACGTGACCCAGTACAAGCGCCTGGAGACCAATGCCACCATGCCCCTGCGGGAGAGCGGGGAGCGGGAGACTGTGATCTTCTTCGACCCTGAGAGACGCCCCCTGTTCCTGGAGGCCAGGCAGTACTACCCTGGGGGCCTTTTTGAGGAGTATCAATCTGGCTACGGCGGCCCGGCTGTGCTGTACTCTTGCCAACTGACGCCCGGACAGATCAAAGACATCCAGGGGTTGGTAGGCCGTTATTACCAGGGAAGCGGAGAAGAAGAGAAGCTC